>CAYYUS010000287.1:0-4432 GCA_964474925.1 uncultured Akkermansia sp.
TGCATTGCGTCACGTTGCAATTTTATTAATATTCACACTAAGTTTGGTCATGCCTCGTAAATTGATGTAAAACTACTAATTTTATTAGTAAATTTGAGCAAATTATATGTTAGTCTCCGAATTAATAACCGACGAAATTCCTCCACTAAAAACAAGTGATACAGTTGAGCTTGCTTTAGATTGGATGGAACAATTTAAAGTTTCGCATTTAGCGGTTGTACAGGATAGACAACTGTTAGGGATTGTAAGTGAGAATGACTTGATGGATTACGAACATCCTGAGCAAACCATCAAAGAAATCAAAGTCCCATTGATGAAACCAATCATTCATCATTATCAGCACACGTATGATCTTGTAAAATTAATGAACAGCCTTAATCTTACGTTGGTTCCTGTATTGGACGATAAAGAAATGTACAAAGGCTGCATTACATTAAAGGGTATAGTTCAAAATTTAAGCAACATGACCGCCATTCAAAATCCGGGTGGAGTTATTGTACTTGAAATGAATCAAAATGATTATTCGGTTACACAAATAGGAAATATCATTGAAGGAAATGATGCCAAGATCCTAAGCTTGCATGTTTCTTCTGTTCCGGATAGCGTGAAACTGGAAGTGACCATAAAAGTGAATAAAGAAGATATGACACGTATCTTACAAACTTTTAATCGCTACAATTCCACAGTAAAAGCCACTTTCCATCAAGGCGATTTTGAGACCGGCTTGAAGGATAAATTAAATGAATTCCTGCATTTCCTCAATATTTAGTGTCCGCAGGAAAACGCCAATTTCTGCGTTACGCTCGCCTAAAAAATTAGTCATTTATCAAAGTAAACTCCTAATTTTATTAGTCTTCGCAAGCCTTGAACTTGACGTTTTCTTGCAGACACTTTTTAAAACGGTTCTCGTTTTAAGTTTATTTTCCTCTTCAGTTAAAGCTCAAACTGACAGCAGCGAGCGGTATAAAGTAAATAGCATTACCATTTCAGGAAATAAAAAAACAAAAGATAAGATCATTATTCGTGAGCTTATTAAAAAAACCAACGACACTATTACGCTTAGGAATATCAACAGCATCGCACGTCGAGGCGAATACAACATATTTAATACCTATCTTTTTATTTATGATTCCATCAATTGCAAAGTAAATGATACTTTAAAAACAGTTGATTATTCGATCAAAGTAAAAGAGCGCTGGTATATTTGGCCAACACCTTTTGTTGATTTTTTAGACAGAAACCTTAACGCCTGGTTGCAAACAAAAGACCTTGATCGTTTGAATTACGGAATGGCTTTAAGCTTTGATAATTTTACCGGAGTAAAAGACCGTTTGATCCTTCAGGTAAAAACGGGCTATGCCAACCAATTTGGATTTAATTACCGATTGCCCTACTTAAATCAGAAACAAACCCTTGGAGCCTATGTGCAATATCTTTACACCGAAAGCAATAAACTTCATTACAGAACATTAAATAACACTCAATTATTTACTGCTAGCGACTCTGAGCATTTGAGAACGGAACATGGGGCAAAAATTGGCATATTCTATCGTCCTAAACTTTTTTTACAACACTCTTTAGATATTTATTACAACAGCATTTTAATTTCAGATAGAATAAACCTTCTTAATCAAAATTATTTCCATAATAATTCTAACACTACGGCTTATACTGGCATTCAATATAGATTAACCTACGATGATCGCGATAATAAAATTTACCCTTTACAAGGAGCAATGATTGATCTAAATTTTATAAAAGATGGCTTTGACATTAGCGACAATTCAAAATTGAACACAGCACAAGGCTACTTTACGTTAAAGAACTACTTCCCTATTGGCAAACGCTTCAATTTTGCCAATCAATTAAAAGCTCGGTATGTAAATGCCGAGCAAATACCTTTTGCTTTCAATCAAGCATTAGGCTATTCAAATTACATTAGAGGCTACGAATACAATGTGATAGATGGACAAGATTACTTTTTATTGAAAAATAGTTTTCGCTTTCAATTGATAAAACCAAAATACCACGAAATTGGAATGCTAAAGAAATTGAAGCCATTCAGTACTATTCCATTTTATGCTTACTTAAATGTTTTTTACGACGGCGCCTATGTACAGGAAAGATTTTACAAGCAAACCAATACCTTAGCAAACTCCTGGCAACATGGCTATGGAATAGGTCTTGATCTTATAACCTATTACGATATGGTATTTAGATTAGAATACAGCCTCAACAAACAAAACCAGGGCGGATTTTACATCCACCTAACTTCAGGTTTTTAATTAGCGTAATCCTTCAAATAACTAAAAGGTTCAGTAAGCTTACCATCTTTGCAAATAGAAGCGCGATCGATCACACGATCTTCATCTTTTTCAAATAAATAAGGTAATACACGCTCGGTAAGATCCTTTCCAAAATCGTCGCTGGCATCGCGTGGTAATTCGCAAGGCAAATTATCTACGGCCATGATGCAAATGGTATCTTTATTAAAAGGAAGATCTTCTTTATGCTGCTTGATATTATAACCGTAGAAAGGTTGAGTAATTGTACTTGAACGAATAGTTGTTGGAACACTACCATCTACGTCGCATGTAATATCTGCAATAACACTCATTCTGAAATCAGGCTGTTGCATATCCGCCTCCCCAAACATTTTTGGAGAACGTGGATCCCAATAATGAGATGACAAATATAGATCCGTTACTTTAGTAAAAGCTGCGAATTTAGAAACAAAATGTTCGGGATGTTTAAAGAAATCATTAAGATCAAAATTATGATCATTAGGCCGTTCAACATAATCGCGCGGATTTAATTGGCAATAAACGGGCTCTCTGAATGTCATGGTTAAAAACTCATCGGCTGTAACTTTACGAATGCGTAAAGCGCTTAAAGTTTCAATCACGCCATTTGCAACGCGACCGCCACCGGTAAGAGCAATTTTTATGTTTGGTAATTTTACGCGTTTTAATTCTTCTTCCATCTCTGCCCTATCTCTGCACAAATGCGCAGGCTTTAAGCGAAACAGATCGTATTTTAATCCGTAACCTAAGATACCATTGTAAGCACCAACAACACCGGCATATCTTCCAAAGCCAATGATGCGATTATTATGTTTATCGGTTAGAGTTTCATAATCTATCATTTGGATCTTCTTTTCGATCAGAGCCTTCATCAACTTTTTGTTATGAGGTTGCTTTTTGATGGTATGCGAAAAGAAAAAATACTTCTTGTTAGGAATAAGTTTTTCGGCCGGCACTTCTTTAACACCCATTAACACATCGCAATCCGAAAGATCTTCCTGCAAAGTAACACCAAAAGCGGTGTACTCCTCATCGCTGTAGCAGCGGATCTTACTGGGTTGCACAACAATATCAATATTTGAATATATTCGTGTTAATTCCGAACAAATAAGTGGAGTAAGTGGTACGCGCTTATCCGGTGGATTTTTTTCCTCTCTTAAAACGCCGATCTTTAATTTTTGCATATCTTTATTCTATTACACAAATATAGCATTTATGTTGTCTCATCTTTTAAAATCCGGCTTATTATTTATTGCGCTAGGTTTTAATTTGGTAAATGCTCAAACCCAAAGTTTACTCACTAAAAAATACGGTCCCGATCAATTAAAACAAGATGCTATCGTTATGCGAGATGCTATCATGCGAATACATCCAGTGGTTGGCATTTACGAATCGCGCGCTTATTACGATGCACTTTTTAATAATTATATCAATTCATTTACCGACAGTTTAACCGAAAAACAATTTCGCATTAAAACAAAATTAGTGATCGAACGTTTGCATTGTGGGCATACGGACATTATGTACTCCAAAAACTATTTAAAAACACTTAAAAAAACCAAGTTCAATTTCCCAAGATATTATCTTGTTCCAATAGAGGATAAAGTTTATGTACTTGGTGGATTAAATAGAAAACAGGATACCGTTTTAAAACCGGGAACTTTGATCACAAAAATAAATGGCGTTCCGGCAGATTCGTTTTACAGATTTGCGCAAAGTTTGATCACTATAGATGGATATATCAATGAAAGTAAAAAACTATATGGCCAAATGGGTTATAGCTCTTATTATTTAACTCTACTTAATTATCCGGATACGATAAAATATGAGTACGTGCGTAACGGAAAAACGCAGGTTTTAAAAAGTGCCGCCTTTAATGCGATAAATATCCCTGATTTTTCGTGGAGAAAAAAAGACGATACCCTATTCACAAAATATAAGCGAGCCAAAATGCGGTACCGCTATATGGATGAAGATAAAAAAACCATGCATTTGAATATTCAGGCATTCTCTCAAAGAAAATACACAAAAGCTTACCGAAAGATATTTAAGCAATTGCAAAAGAATAAAACCGAGAACCTGATCATTGATCTGCGCTATAATGGCGGTGGAAGTTTAACCAATAGCAC
>CAYYUS010000288.1:0-4432 GCA_964474925.1 uncultured Akkermansia sp.
AAAATGGTAAGATCACCTAAAACCGGTGCTTATACATTTAAAGAAGAGATCGTACACAACGATCACATCGCTGATTTTTTGAAAGATAAATAATAGAATGATAATGTTCCAATTAAAATTCTTTCCCACTACAGGAAAGAATTTTTTATTTTAGCACATACCTTAAACCACAGAATGGGATTTTTTTCAAATATATTTTCAAAGGAGAACAAGGAAAGCCTCGACCAGGGCCTTACTAAGACCAAAGAAAGTTTTTTTGGGAAATTATCGCGCGCCATTGCAGGTAAAAGCAGCATTGATACAGAGGTTTTAGATAATCTGGAAGAAATTTTAATTAGCGGAGATGTTGGCGTAAAAACTACATTAAAAATAATTGAACGTATTGAAGAACGTGTAAAGCGAGATAAATACGTAACAACAAACGAATTGAATTCATTATTAAAAGATGAAGTAAGCGCGGTGTTGGATGAAAATAAAAGTCGCCACGCTTTAATTGATTTTGCAGGACCGCTTACAAAAACCCCTTATGTTATTTTAGTTGTAGGTGTTAATGGCGTTGGAAAAACAACCACCATTGGAAAAATGGCCTATCAATTTAAACAAGCCGGAAAAAAAGTAATGCTTGGGGCTGCCGATACATTTAGGGCTGCTGCAGTAGAGCAATTAACTATTTGGAGCCAACGCGTGGGAGTGGATATTGTAAGCCAAGGCATGGGTGCCGATCCCGCCAGTGTTGCTTTTGATACTTTGAGCAGTGCTCAAGCAAAACAAATGGATGTTGTAATTATTGATACAGCAGGGCGCTTGCACAACAAAGTAAATTTGATGAACGAATTGAGCAAGATAAAGAACGTGATGAAGAAGATCATTCCTGATGCTCCACACGAGATATTATTGGTACTAGATGGAAGTACCGGACAAAATGCGGTAGAGCAATGCAAACAATTTACAGCAGCCACAGATGTAAATGCATTAGCTGTTACAAAACTGGATGGAACTGCTAAAGGTGGCGTTGTTATTGGTATTTCAGATGAATTTAAGATCCCTGTTAAATACATAGGTGTAGGCGAAAAAATGACAGACTTACAGCTATTTAACGCTAAGGAATTCGTCGACAGCCTGTTTAAACAGTAGTTTTTATACCGCCCATCCCTAAATTTCTTTAGAGAATACCTGTTTTTTTATATCTTTGGTTAAACTTAAAAATTTAATCACATGAAGAAAATCTACTTAGTATTAAGTGCCGTGGCCATCTCTTTTGGTTCATACGCACAATTAAGCGTAACAAAAGCGGCTAATGAGCCTGTAGCCGGCGATAGTAAAATGATCAAAGGTTTTGACTCAATTGGTGTTGTTCCTAAAAATACAGGAGCAGGCTTGAATTGGAATTTTAGTTCATTTGTTCAAAACACAGTTAACGCAACTACTACATTTTCTACTGCTGCTTCAATTCCTTCTAGTACTCTTTTTCCGGGATGCACAGTTGTTGAAAATACACCAAGCGGCGATAAGAATTTTTGGAAAGCTGCCAGTACACCAAGCACTCAGTTTGAAATGTTGGGGATCAATAATTCCTTAGGAATTGAATTCAATTTTAATACAGATCCATTGGTAATGGTTGTTTGGCCTGCAACAATGGGTTATAGCATGACTGATGTTGGAACAGGTTCAATTTCTGCATTCTCAAACGCGGGCACGTTGGCGTCAACAATAACAATGTTAGGAAGTGGTACCGGAACTGTAGTATTACCGGGCAGCTTAACCTATACAAATGTTTTGCAAACAAAAATGACTCAAACTTTATATGCAGTAGTTCCTTCTCTTGGTTATACTATTAGTGTTTTAAGTACAGGTTATTCTTATTATGCTGGCACACAAAAATTTCCTTTAGTAACAGTTAACTACGAAAAAACGACATTAAACTCTGCGTTTGGTCCAACTGTAACAAATACTTCTAAAATAGAAATGAACGGTAACGTTATTACTGTAGGTATCAACGAAGTTAATTTTGATGCAGACTTCACCATGTTCCCAAATCCTGCAAAAGACAACTTTAGTGTTAGCTTAAGCAATTCATCTAATGATAACGGAACAATTGAAATTTACAATGAACTTGGTCAAATTGCAAAACGCATTGATCTTGGTAATGAATCAGTGATCAAAACAAATGTTTCGGTGGCTGATCTTAAACCGGGTATTTATATTGTAAAAACCAATATCGGCACAAGAACATCTTCACGTAAACTGATCGTTGAATAATTGATAATTGATAGAAAATAAAAAGTCCCGAGGGTAAACCTCGGGACTTTTTTTATGATCGAATTTTATTAAACCGTCATGATCTCTTTTTCTTTTTGCTGAATGTGTGTATCAATTTTTGCAACACTTCCATCGGTAAGCGCTTGTATCTTTGTTTCAGCGCCCTTTGCTTCATCTTCAGGTAAACCCGCTTTTTGTAATTTCTTTACGTTCTCAATAGAATCCTTACGAATGTTTCTAATTCCAATTTTCGCATCTTCACCTAACGACTTTGCCGTTTTTGTAAGATCCCTTCTGCGCTCTTCAGTTAAAGGAGGAACAACAATACGAATGATCACACCATCGTTTTGCGGATTGAATCCTAAATTAGCCGCTTGAATTGCTTTTTCAATGGGCGTTAACATTGATTTTTCCCAAGGCTGAATGATAAGGGTTCTTGAATCTTGGGTATTTACACTAGCAGTATTACTAAGCGCTACTTTGCTCCCATAATAGTCTACCTGAACATTCTCTAACATAGCAGGATTTGCTTTTCCGGCTCTTACTTTTATCAATTCTGCTTCCAAGTGCTTAATGGATTTTTCCATCAGATCCTTGGTGCTGTTTAATATGGTTTGAATGTCGCTCATAAGGGTAATTTTATGTAAAAATAGTGATTTTTATTCCAATGTAATTGGATTATACGGCCACAGCAGCTTTTATATGCGGATGCGGGTCGTAATTCTCTAAGCTAAAATCCTCGAATTTAAAATCAAAGATATCCTTTACTGCAGGGTTTATCTTCATTTGCGGCAATGGCCTAAGGTCGCGCGTTAATTGCAGTTTTGCTTGCTCAATATGATTTGAATATAAATGTGCGTCACCTAACGTATGAACAAATTCACCCGGCTTAAGACCGCAAACCTGTGCTACCATCATAGCTAAAAGTGCATAGGATGCAATATTAAAAGGAACTCCTAAAAATATATCGGCGCTGCGTTGATATAACTGACAACTTAATTTTCCGTTGGCCACATAAAACTGAAAGAACGCATGGCAAGGAGGAAGTTTCATGGTTTCAATATCTGCTACATTCCATGCGCTCACTATTAGTCTTCGTGAATCCGGATTTTTTTTGATCATGTTTATTACTTGCGTAATTTGATCAATAGATGTTCCATCTCTCTTTGGCCAATTGCGCCATTGGTATCCATAAACAGGACCCAAATTTCCATCGCTATCTGCCCAATCGTCCCAAATGCTTACGCCATTTTCCTTAAGGTATTTGATATTTGTATCACCTTTTAAGAACCACAACAATTCGTGGATGATAGATTTGGTGTGAAGTTTTTTTGTAGTTAATAACGGAAAACCTTGCGCAAGGTCGTAACGCATTTGATAACCAAATACGCTTACAGTTCCTGTGCCGGTTCGGTCTTCTTTTTTTACCCCGTGCTCCAGCACGTGTTTCATTAGATCGTGATACTGCTTCATTTCAGGTTATAAAATTAAAAAACCCCCTGCTTTTTACAGGGGGTTCTTTCACATTTTTATAACAATTTATGATACTTTTTCTCTTATTTCAATAAAGTAACGTGTCCTTTGAACTCTTTTTTACCTACACCATTGTCTCCGATCACTTTTACGCTGTAGATATAAACTCCATCTGCTGCTTTTTGACCCTTAACGGTTCCATCCCATCCTTTGTTGATGTCTTTAGTTGAATAAACTAATGTTCCCCAACGATCAAAGATCTGCATGGTGTATCCTTCTGTTTTTAAGCCAAGGCCTTTTACATTAAATACATCATTGATATTATCATCATTTGGTGTAAAGGTGTTTGGAATATAAACTGCAACATCTTCATCAATAGTGATCACCTTAAAGATACTATCAATACAGCCGTACTCATTCTTTACAACTAACATCACAGGGAATTTACCGTTGTTGTCGTACATTTTTGTTGGATTCTTGATCGTTGAAGTATCAATTCCACCTTTGTTTGTTGAATTGGTAAATGACCATTCGTACGCAAAAGTTGTACCGTGTTTCACTGTTGGTTTAAATGTTACAGTGTTGTTAGCCGTTGTTGGTTGTTCTGGATCCCAACCAAAGTCTGCTCCCGGTTTTGGATACACAGTGATAGGTACAGTGTAATCGTATGATCCTTTACAGCCGTTCTTACCGTTGGTGA
>CAYYUS010000289.1:0-4431 GCA_964474925.1 uncultured Akkermansia sp.
TTCTGCTAGGGCTCCATTTACTTCTAAACCTTGAGCAGAAATTTTAAATTCATTAAAGGCCCAATTTTTTCGAATATCATTTTGGCCGATGAGATCAATCGTACCCCACCAAAAACGCAAGCGGCTTTATTAGAGGCCATGCAAGAACGACAAGTTACTACGGCCGGAAAAAGATATAATTTAGATCAACCATTCTTTGTTCTTGCAACCCAAAACCCAATTGAACAAGAAGGAACTTATCCTTTACCTGAAGCTCAGTTAGACCGCTTTATGTTCAATATTTGGTTAGATTATCCTTCTTTTAAAGAAGAGATGCAAGTAGTGAAACAAACAACTGCTACACAAAATATTAAATTAAAGCATATTCTTTCGGCTGAAGAGATCACCTATTTCCAAAATTTGATCCGTAAAATACCTGTTGCAGATAATGTTATTGAATACGCTGTACGTTTGGTAAATAAAACACGTTTGAACTCTGAGTTCAGTTCTGATGTGGCAAAAAAATACTTATCGTGGGGTGCAGGTCCACGTGCTTCGCAATATTTAATTATTGGCGCCAAATGCCATGCTGCTATCAACGGAAAATTCAGTCCGGATATTGAAGACGTAAAAGCAATTGCTACTCCAATCCTTCGTCACCGTATTGTAAAAAATTACAAAGCCGAGGCAGAAGGAATTAGAATAGAAGATATCATTAATCAACTTCTTTAAAATGGTCATTGAAGAAATATTAGACGAGGGTGCATTTAAACCCGAAAAATTATTTGATAAGGAAAATTACAATACACTTACCATTGCACTAAACAATGGCAAGGAACAATACAAAGAAAAAGATATTGATATCCTCATAGGTCTTTTAGACCCTGAGATCACGCGCGAAGACAAAGAGGAAAAACTAGCTTACGTAAAAGATCATAAACTTCATCACTTATTAATTAAATCAGTTGTAGAAGCAGAAAATGACGAAGACCGTGCTAAATTATTATGTATTTGTTGGGAAAGTGGATTGGATTTTATGGAGCACTTTTTATTTTTTGTAGAACAAGCTTGCGATCCTAATTTCCAAGTAGCCTTGGAAGCTTATACAGCCGCTGAAAATATTGAGAACGTAAGTGACGAAGCAATTCTTACAAAAGCCATTCTAATAATTGAAGACTGTAAAAACGGTCAAAAACAAATTTTAGAAGACCTAAAATCAAACATTATTTCAAGAGGACTATAAAATGAAAAAACTAAACACTTGGATACCCGTTAAAGACGATTCTGATTTTTCTATTTACAATATTCCCTTTGGAGTTTACAGCGATGCCAATGTAAAACACAGAGTGTGCAGCGCTATTGGCGAATACATCATTGATCTGTTCGAATTAGAAAGTAAAGATGTATTTGATATCAATCGTTCGGTATTTGAAAAAGAGAACTTAAATACTTTCATTGAATTAGGAAAACCCATCACTAATAAAGTTCGCGCAAAACTGCAAGAGATCCTTTGCGATGAGAGTTCTTTCCTAAAAACTGATACTGCATTTTTTGGAAAAGTATTTAAAAAACAAAGTGATGTAAAAATGTTAATGCCTGTAAAGGTTGGCGATTACACCGATTTTTACAGCAGCATTGATCACGCCACAAATATTGGCACCATGATCCGTGATCCCAAAAATGCATTGATGCCAAATTGGAAACATTTACCTGTGGGATATCATGGAAGAGCAAGTAGTATTTGCGTAAGCGGCCATAGTTTTTACCGCCCAAAAGGTCAACAAAAACCAGCCGATTCAGAAGTTCCTGTTTACGGCCCAAGTAAATTATTAGATATTGAATTAGAGACTGCATTTGTGATCGGCAAACAAACTCAAATGGGCGATACTGTTAGTACCGATAAAGCCGATGATCATATTTTTGGAATGTTATTATTTAATGATTGGAGCGCGCGTGATATTCAAACCTGGGAGTATGTTCCACTAGGTCCGTTTTTATCAAAGAATTTTGCAAGTACCGTTTCTCCTTGGATAGTAACTTTGGAAGCATTAGAACCATTTAGAGTTAAAGGTTATGTGCAAGACCCTCCACTCCTACCCTACTTACAATACAAAGGCGATAGAAATTTAGATATTCATTTGGATGTTTATATTAAACCGCAAAATGGAGAGGAAACTCATATCATTGGAAGTAATTACAAATACATGTATTACACCATGGAACAACAACTCGCACATCATACAGTTAATGGTTGTAATATTAATGTTGGCGATATGATGGCAAGCGGCACAATTAGTGGCCCGCAACCCGGAGAGTTTGGCAGTATGATGGAACTTACATGGCGCGGAACAAAGCCAATTAAATTAAAAGATGGCAGCGAACGTAAATTCATTAACGATAATGATACCGTTACCATTAAAGGCTATTGTAAAAAAGATGGGATGCGTGTAGGCTTTGGCGAATGCACCGGCACCTTGCTTCCGGCTAAGTAGTTTAAATTTTGTAAATTTGCACCATGAATTTGTTTGATACAGAAATACAGGAACAAGAAGATGTTTTAGTTGTAGAACAAAAACAAAGAGCGCTTGTTGTATATAACGATGATTTCAATACGTTTGATTTTGTAATTGAAAACTTGATAAAATATTGCGGGCACGAACCGGAGCAAGCAACTCAATGCACTTATCTTATTCATTATAAAGGACAGTGCGCAGTTAAGAACGGTTCGTACAAACAATTGAAACCAATTTGCGAAGCTATCTTAGAAAAAGGACTTACTGCAAAGATCGAATACGCCAGTTAACATGCCCTATTTAAAAAGAATAATAACGATATGCATTCTGTTAAGCGGAATTATTTTTTACGCTTGTCATAAAAATGCAGTTACAGGTCGCGTTGGTTTGAATCTTGTACCTGAAGCAGACTTGATGCAAATGAGCTCAGCGGAATATGCCAAATTTTTAACCGAACATCCTCCTTTAAACGAATCTGATAGTCGCGTTCAAATGGTAAGAGGATGTGGCGAGCGAATTCAAAAAGCAGTTGAGCAATACTACAAACAAAAAGGTTTAGCACAAGAACTGAGTAATTACAAATGGGAATTCAATGTTGTTGATGAAGCAACCATTAATGCCTGGTGTATGCCTGGTGGGAAAGTGGTTTTTTATACAGGAATATTGCCTGTAACACAAGACGAGAATGGATTAGCAGTTGTGATGGGACACGAAGTAGCACATGCTGTTGCGCGTCATGGGAATCAACGCATGAGCCAGGGATTATTTGTCCAATTTGGAGGAGCCATGCTTTCAGTGGCTTTGTCGCAAAAACCCGCCATTGTTCATGATCTTTTTTTAAAATCCTATGGTATTACTACAGGCATTACTGTATTAAAATACAGCCGCAAACACGAATCAGAAGCCGATAAAATGGGGTTGATCTTTGCCGCTATGGCAGGTTATGATCCGGAAGCAGCTATTGCATTTTGGGAGCGTATGGCCGCGGGTGGCGGACAAAAACCGCCAGAAATATTAAGCACTCACCCTAGTGATGAGCGCCGTATTGCTGATCTTAAGAAATTCATGCCTGAGGCTAAAAAATACTACAAGCCTCAGTAATTTTTATAAAATCTTTATACATTTTAGCCTTCTTTTTACACCTCGTTTATGATTTAGGGCGTACCTTTGAAGCGTCTTAATCATTCTTCTTGAAACAGTTCATTTCGAATAATACTTCAAAGAATAAACAATACCTGATAGTAGTTGCGCTTATTTTATCTATCTCAGCGATCTGCTATGTATTTTCAGGGTTCATTGGTTACAGAGTTACGGCATTTGTTTTACTAGTTACCGTTTCAATTATTGCCACCATATTCGACATTGTTCCTGTACTTTTGGCCGCTTTGTTAAGCGCTATCATTTGGGATTTCTTTTTTATACCTCCCCGCTTCACACTTCATGTAAGTTCAACCGAAGATGTGATCATGTTGTTAATGTATTTTGTAATTGCATCAGTAAGTTCGGTATTAACGTATAAAATAAGAGAGATAAGTAAAGTTGCGCGCGAAGAAGAAGAAAAAGCCAAAGCCGTTAAACTTTACAATACACTTTTAAATTCACTTTCGCATGAATTGAGAACACCAATTGCCACTATTATTGGCGCTTCAGATAATTTATTGAATTCCGATAAAATTTCAGAACAACATAAACACGATCTTGCGTTTGAGATCTCACAAGCTTCGCTTCGCTTAAATAAACAAGTTGAAAACTTATTGAACATGTCGCGGCTTGAATCAGGATTTATAAAACCAAAAATGGATTGGTGTGATATTCATGAATTGATCCATTCGGTAGTAAATCAACTTGATGAAGGTTTAAAACAACATAGGGTTTCGATCATTATCGATAACGAAATGCCTTTAGTAAAACTCGACTTTGGATTAATGCAACATGTTTT
>CAYYUS010000290.1:0-4391 GCA_964474925.1 uncultured Akkermansia sp.
ATTAAATTGAAAGACAGAGCAGGTAACTGGAGCAGCGAAGTTACTTCTGCGCAAATAACGATCAATAAGTAAATTGAAAAGAGCGGGCCTTATAAAAATATTTCTTGTTTTAGCTTTTGTTTGTAATGGATTTGAGGAACTGAGATCTCAGGTACTTCAAAATACAAATATGCAAACGAATACTATTACGCTTTGTCGTTCAAAATTTTACGACGACGCCGGACCTTCGGCCGCATATTTTTCTTTATTAAACACAGTTGTTGTTCAAACATTAACCATTATTGGGGGCGGACCAATTACAATGACATTTAATCCGGGATTAACGCAAACACAAATTCAAGCCGGCGATTTTATTTCTTTTTATGATGGAATGAATTCCGCTGCTCCATTACTTGGCGGTCCTTTTACTGCCATCAATCCGGGAAATCCTTTACCAACAATTGTGGCGCCCTCAGGTACGTTAACTGTAGTGTGGAGCGAGAACGGAAATACAGTTGGGCATGGTTGGAACGGTGGCTGGTTTTCTTTAGCACCTCCTCCAACTCCACCAACAACAAGCATCAACTCTGTGCCCTCGTGTAGTTCAACTGTAATTACTATGACAACCACAGAAGGGGTTTTGTGCGATTCGTTGAAAGCAAATTATTTTAATATTACCGGCCCAGTATTTCCAGTAATAAGTACGATTATTCCTATGCCGTGTAGTAACGGAACATGTAATGTATTTCAAATTCAATTAAATTCGCCGGGCTTAAGTCAAAATTGCAATTACACCATTAATTCAACTTTATTTAGAAAAGATAAATGCGACAGTATTTATAAATATCAAAACCTTATCACCACATTCTCAATTGGTACATGCCCTATAACAGGAAGCATTAATGTAACTTCCAGCAATACCGTTTGTGCCTATAGTTGTACTGCAAATGTAAGGGCTGTGGTGCCGGCATCTGTTTGTTTAAATTTGACATACACTTGGGATAATGGTTTGCCATCGGGTCCTGGGCCTCATCCGGTTTGCCCAACAGTTCAAACAGTGTATAATTGTACTGTTATGGAAACTTCTACTTCCAACTCGGTTGTTATAACAAGAACTATTTTTGTAATAGACCCACAAATAAACGCTTTAGCTTCTTCGTCGGTTTGCCAGGGCACAAATTTTAATTTTTCAGGAACTCCTTCACCGGGCGTTTGGCTTGGACCGGGAATAACAAATTCATTAACCGGATTTTTCTGTTCTGCATGCACGGGTCCCGGTGTAAAAACTATTACATATCAAGTAGGAAGTTGCATTACTACTACGCAAGTAACAGTTATTCAGATCAACGTTGGAAGCGCCGACGCTGCATGTTTAAATGGACCAACATTTACTGTTACCGGTGGATTACCTTTAGGAGGAGTATGGTCGGGTCCACACATATCGCCAACCGGTGTTTTTACACCAACACAAGTTGGATCGTTTTTAATTACATATAGTGTTGGTCCGTGTGCCTTAAGTAAATCTGTTCATGTAACAAATGCTTTAACTGTTCCTCCTGGTACCATCAATATATGTAGATCAAATTGGTACACTTATCTGATCAATTTACCCGGTATATCACCTATTGGCGGAAGATTTTATAAAACAGGTCCTGGAATTCTAAATAGTGTTATTGGAACATTCAGTCCTAACCTTGCAGGTGTAGGATTGCACGTGATCACCTACTCGCTTTTGAGTGGATGCTCTGAAACATTTGCTGTGAATGTACTTGACATAGATGTTTCGCCAACTACAGCTACAACGTGTCCTGCAAAAGCTCCATTTTTACTCTCTACTGTTCCATCAACTGCAACACCTGCCGGTGGAAGTTGGAGTTGCTCTGTAGTTGGCGCAATTCAAAATCCGGCTACTGGTATGTATAACCCTTCGGCCGGTGGCTTGAGTAATCATAATGATATTGTTGTGTATAAAGCAGCTAATGGTTGTCCGGATACAATAGTCATGCGATGTATACGAACAAATATTTCTATCGATAGTTTATTCTTTTGCACTTCAAGTAATACACTTCAACTCACCAATAGTTTTGCAACATTTAGTTATGCACCTTCGGGAGGTATATACAGTGGCCCGGGCGTAAGCTTTGTTAGTGGTAATTATATTTTTAATCCAAGTGTGGCAGGACCGGGAATTCATAATGTATTCTATGATATAAATACATGTACCGATTCTATAAAAATGGTTGTTTACCCTGCTGTAGTAACTGTTCCCGATCTCACCGTTTGCTCAACACATCCAACCTTATCGCTTGTAACACCACCTTTACCTTTTGGAACTAATTGGACGGGAGGGCCGGGTTTAATTACTCCTTCTTTAGGAATAATGAATCCAGGCGCAGTGTTGGCAGGAAATCAATACACCTATACATTTACAAACAGAGCGGGTTGCGGCACAGGTAGCGCTAAAGTTTACGTGTATCAATTTGTAGCCGCTAATATTTCTAATCTTGCTCCTGTATATTGTTTTCAAAACACCACGTATACATTTAATACAGTTCCGCCAAATGGAACCTTAACAGCAGTTAGTACTATTACACCAAACACCTTCAATCCATCTGTGGTTGGGGCAGGTCAATATACTGTAACTTACGAATACGGCGTTGGGGCTTGCTTAACAAGCACAAGTGTTGTGGTTAGAGTTCACCCGCAATTAACTACAAGCACAAGCATTTCGGCACCAACTATTTGTTTAGGAGGTTCATCTGTTCTTAACGTAAAAGGAAATGGTGGCTTGCCAACTGTTACGCAGTACACTTACAATTGGACCAACAATTTAACGCAACAAAGCACACACAATGTAGTTCCAAATATAACAACAGTGTATACGTGTGTAACAATTGATGGTTGTTCTGATCCTGTAATTGACACGTTCAGAGTTTTTGTTTATCCTTCCTATTACCCAGCATTTGTTACACCGGTAAAACAATGCTATGGTGTGGCAGCGCAAGTAACTACTAACATTACACCTTCAACAGGACCTTATACGTACACATGGAATACAACGCCGGTTCAAAACGGAAGTGTACTAAGCGGTTTGGCCGGGAAAAATTACATCTTAAAAATAAAGAACACAGCTACCGGTTGTACAAAAGATACGTCGATCGTTATTCCGGGATATAATGCCATTAAAGCACTCTTCTCGCCTAACCCAAATTTAAGTTGTGTTCCGTTTGAAGAAAGTACAATAACATTCCTCGACCTAAGTAATGGAACAACAAGCGGAACATGGAATTTTAATGGTACAACATTGCCATATACTCCGGGACAAACTGTATCGCATGAATTTACTGATCCGGGAAATTATAATGTAACATTAAATGTTGTTAACGAAGGTAATTGCCCAAGTTCATACGCCATGTCGATCTGTATATTAGAATCAACCGAAATATTTTTACCGGATATTTTCTCGCCAAACAATGACGGTGCCAATGATGTATTGTATTTACGTGGAAATGGTGTAAAAGAAATGCTTTTCCAAATTTATGATCGTTGGGGTAATAAGGTATTTGAATCTACAAACGTAAAAGATGGTTGGGATGGCACATATAAAGGAAAGGATGCCGAGCCAGGTGTTTATGCTTACTATTTAAACGTAACTATGTTCACCGATAAAAAAATGGTTCAAAAAGGAGATGTAACACTTGTTAGATAATGCTGAAGCGAATTTACATAGCATTAGTTTTGAGCGCAAGTTGTTTGCAAGCTCAAGACATTCACTTCTCGCAATTTTACGAATCTCCTCTACTCCTTAATCCTGCTGCAGCCGGCGCAAGTAATAGTGATTTTCGTTTTGTTGTAAATTATAAGAATCAATGGAAGAGTGTTATCAATCCATTTAAAACAATTGCTATTGCATTTGACTCACGAGCTTATTTGAACAAAAAGAAAAAAGGAAATCATATTGGATATGGTTTTAGCATGTATAATGATAAAGCCGGGATGAGTAAAGTTACAACCAACCAAGCCAACTTGGACCTGTCGTATCATGTATATTTTAGTAGAAGCAGTAGTTTGAGCGCCGGAGTTAAAGCAGGATTTTTTCAACGCAGCATCAATACCACCGATCTAAAGTGGGATTCTCAGTACGATGGAAAAACGTACGACCCCTCAAGACCTACGCGTGAGAGTGCGATCTTTCAAAGTTTTATGAAGTTTGATCTTGCCGCTGGTGTATTATATAAATACTATAGCAGAGCCAACGGAGCACGTTTTGAATTAGGCGGCTCAATGGCACATATCACAAAACCAAAGATCTCCTTCTATTCATCCGATCCTTCTTTAAATTTTAAATACATTGGGCATATGCATGCGCAATTAAAAATGAGTGAGAATACTTTATTTTTACCTTCAGCCAT
>CAYYUS010000291.1:0-4391 GCA_964474925.1 uncultured Akkermansia sp.
ATCCCGAATGATCCTATAATTAAAGCAATACTCTTTGCATCTAACTTTTTTACCGGCAATCCAATTTCTTTTCCTTCTTCAGAAATTAAATATTTCTTTTGGTAAATAATAAAACAAACCAAACTAGCTATCATTCCTAAGCAAGCTGCTAAAAAGCCCCATTTGAAATCCATTGACCCGCAAATTAATGGCGAGAAAAAAGCACCGAGGTTTATACCCATGTAAAAAATTGTAAAGGCGCTGTCTATTCTTCTATCGCCCTCTGGATATAATTGGCCAACCATTGTAGAGATATTTGGTTTGAAAAAACCATTACCAATAATTATTGAAGTCAAACCCATCCACATGATAGAAACTCCACCTTCAGCACCAGCCGAAGCACTTAAGAACATACAAAACTGTCCTATTGCCATTAATAAACCGCCAATAATGATACTTCTTCTGTTTCCTAAAAATTTATCGCATAAGTAACCACCTAATAATGGGGTTAAATAAACCAATCCCGTATAACTACCGTAGATCTCTGACGCGTCCTTATCTTGAATTTATAGAACCTTGGTCATAAACAATATGAAGATCGCCCTCATTCCGTAATAACTAAATCTTTCCCACATTTCGGTGAAGAATAAAAAATAGAGTCCTTTTGGGTGACCGCTTTTAACTTGCTTTTGTGTCATATTTATTAATTAGATTCGTAAAAATAGCCTTTTAATTCAATAATTCAAATGTATTTGATGGTGTTTAATCACCACTGGTGGATGTTCTATTTTATCTGGTTAACATTCATTACCGTAGCTTCCCCACTAGTACAAACTGCTCCAGTGGCCTTATCTTTAATAACGGTTTCAACTACTGCTCTGTTCTTTTCAACCACAACTTCTTTAACAGTAAAATGCGCTTCGTATGCTGTATCCACATACATTGGTCTTAAAAACGATAACGATTGCTTCAAATAAATTGTTCCTTCACCAGGAAATAATGTTCCAAAAACTTTACTGAACAATGACGCGCTTAACATGCCGTGCATGATCGGTTTTTTGAACATGGTAGTTGCTGCATAAGCCGCGTCTAAGTGAACAGGATTTTTATCGCCGGTTGCATTTGCAAATGCTTGTACTTCTGCTTGCGAGAATTGAAACTCGTGTGTGTAGGTGTCGCTTACTTTTATCATAATGTTTCTTTTTGATGTTTTTAGTTTCTTGTTCTGTGTTTACTGATCAATATTTCAAAAGCTTCATTAGTTTTTCCTTAAACCGTTCCTTAGGTAAAAAATTCTGCTCAAGGTCCGCATTCATAGGTACCGGTGTATCCAAACTTCCTTCGCGCATTACAGGTGCATCTAAATATTCAAAACAATTTTCGGTGATCAATGAGGCTATCTCTCCTCCTATTCCTCCGGTAAGTGTATCTTCATGCAATACCAAGACTCTTCCTGTACGTTTTACCGACTCGTAAATTGCTTCTGTATCTAATGGTGCTAATGTTCTTAAGTCGATAAGATCAGCATTGATATCCTTATTGTCATTTAATAATTCCAAAGCCCAATGCACTCCTAAACCATACGTAACAATAGTAACATCATTTCCCTGTTTTACCAACCGTGCTTTTCCAAAGGGGATGTTGTAATAATCATCGGATACATCTTCGCTGATACTTCTGTATAATGCTTTATGCTCAAAGAACATTACAGGGTTTGGATCATCAAAGGCTGTAAGCAATAATCCTTTTGCATCCGATGGAAAAGCAGGATATGCAATTTTTAACCCCGGTGTTTTAAAGAACCACGCTTCGTTGCTTTGCGAATGAAAAGGGCCTGCCGCAACAGCTGCTCCGGTTGGCATACGTACAACTACATCGGCGTTTTGTCCCCAACGGTAATGACTCTTTGCTAAATTATTTACTATCTGCGTCATGCCTTCACTTACAAAATCGGCGAACTGCATTTCCACCATGGCCTTATAACCATTGATGGACAAACCAAAACCGCTTCCTAAAATAGCGCTCTCGCACAAAGGTGTATTACGAACTCTTCCTTTTCCAAATTCTTCTACAAAGCCTTCTGTTATTTTAAATACACCACCGTAATCTGCTATATCTTGTCCCATCAACACCAAATTAGAATGTTTACGCATGGCTAATTTCATGGCATTACTGATCGCATCAATAAAACGCATATTGGTTGTAGAACCGGAAGGCGTTGTTTCCCCAACTATAAATGGTTTAAATAATTCGCGCAATTCTTTTTCGGTATCAGGTTTTGGCATTTGTTCGGCAAAGGCAGTTTCCAATCCGTCGTCGATCTGCTTTTTTATTTCCGCTCGATATTGTTCTATGATCTCTTCCGTTAAAACGCCTTCACCTAATAAATATTTTTCGAAATTATGAATCGGATCTTTTCTTCCCCAAATATCAAATAACTCTTTTGGTACGTATTTAGTTCCACTAGCTTCTTCGTGGCCACGCATACGAAACGTTACACATTCTAAAATAACAGGACGAGGATTTTCACGTAAACTTTCGGCTACTGTTTTTATAGTATCGTAAACCTTCAATAGATTGTTGCCATCAATACTTATGCCTTCTATCCCATAACCAATGGCTTTATCGGCAAACGATTTGCATTTGAACTGCTCGTTGCTTGGTGTACTTAATCCGTAACCATTATTTTCAACAATAAATATCACGGGTAAATTCCAAACAGCCGCTGTATTTATGCTTTCATGAAAATCGCCTTCGCTTGCGCCACCATCTCCGCTAAATACTACGGTAACTTTTTTATCCTTCTTTAAAATATCAGCCAATGCAATTCCATCTGCAACTCCCATTTGCGGACCAAGATGCGAGATCATCCCTACAATTTTATACTCCTGCGTTCCAAAATGAAATGAACGATCGCGCCCTTGAGTAAACCCGCCCGGCTTACCTTGAAACTGAGAGAATAAACGATTGAAAGGAATTTGACGCGTAGTGAACACACCTAAATTACGATGCATTGGTAAAATAAATTCATCCGCATTCAATGCCGAAGCAACACCAACGCTAATTGCTTCTTGACCAATACCACTGAACCATTTGGCAATTTTACCCTGGCGCAATAGCAAAAGCATTTTTTCTTCAACCATGCGTGGCTTCAAAATATTCATATAAAGCTCAAGCAAAGTGCTATCCTTTAACTTCCTTCTATCAAATTTTACCGGTGTTTCTGCTGTGATCATTTTTTACTCTTTACTTTTTCCTATTAAAACATTTATACCAAATCCTACCGTAAGCCAACTCATGAAATAATTATTAGAGTATGGGCGTCCATCCGGATCGTCAATGGCAAAGTGTGCAAAGCGCGGTGCTTTAGGATCGTATTTATATAAAAGTGTAGTATAGCTAACCAATACAGAAAACGAAACCCAGGTATTATCCTTATCAATAAAATTAAAACTTACTTCAGGCTTTATGTACTGTCCGCTAAATCCTTTACTAATAAGCGGTGTGTTCTTTTCAGAAGTATCGGGGTTTACATTGGTGTATTTACCCAATATATAACCATAATTTAAAGAGTACTTTACATACGAAGTGCTTTTAAAAAATTTATCGTAGCTAAGCGTTACAAAAGGAACGTCGGCTAATAATCTAGTGTCGTAAGGTATACTTGCGTTATAAACTTGTCGCTTTAAATACTCATTATTCTTAAAAAAAACATTCTGATATCCTATCCCAAAATAAAAATTGCCTACAGTCCTATAGTTAAACGAGATGCCTAGATCGTAAAACCCATTAAATGATTTACGGAATAAATTACTTGTAATTGGTTTTGGAATGCCGGCACTTGTTTTGATCACAAATCGCGCATTTAATTTTTCAACAGGTTTTTCCTGTCCCATAAAAAGTAAGGGGAACAAGATAAAGATCAGTGCTATTTTACAGTAGGAATTCAAACAAAAAGTTAACGTTTAAAGATAAGGAAAAAGGTCTTAAAACTGAAAATAAATAAAGGGTTGCATTTCGCTACTCATGATTTGGTAAAGTAGGAATATAATAAGGCAGCAAACCGCTACCATAGCGGGAACTGGGAGATTTGCAAAAGCGTTTCGGTACTTTTCTTTAATGGTTTCGGGGATCCAATGGATCAAATATCCCAATAAAACAACCAATAGAACCGACCAATATCCAATAAGAATATCCCCCAGCAAATAAAGTGAAAAATGATTACCAATTCGGTCGTATATCTCATTCACAATATCCATAGTTGGACTTCGGAAATAAATACGGGTAAAGCTGATAAAAGTAAGCGTGATCAACATGAGCATGATCTTTATAGGAATGCTTGTATTGTCTTTGAACGGCGAAATTTTTTGCCAGAATTTATGAATGATCAATCCTATGCCATTCAATCCTCC
>CAYYUS010000292.1:0-4352 GCA_964474925.1 uncultured Akkermansia sp.
GAGGCCAATTCAAAAGATGTTGATAGTGCTGTAAGCGCAGCAAAAAATGCCTACGATAAAGTTTGGAAAAAAATGCCTGCAAAAGAGCGCGCCAAATATATTTTTAGAATTGCGCGCGTAATGCAAGAACGTGCTCGCGAATTAGCAGTGATCGAAAGTATGGATGGAGGAAAACCAATTCGCGAGAGCAGAGATTTTGATATTCCCACCGCTGCCAATCACTTTTTTTATTATGCAGGTTGGGCCGATAAATTAGATTATGCTTTCCCCAATAAAAAACCAAAAAGCTTAGGCGTTGCGGCACAAATAATCCCTTGGAATTTCCCATTATTAATGGCAGCCTGGAAAATTGCACCTGCTCTTGCCACAGGTAATACCGTTGTTTTAAAACCAGCCGAAAGCACACCGCTTACTGCGTTAAAATTAGCCGAGATCATTCAAGATTGTGATCTTCCTCCAGGCGATGTAAATATTATTACAGGTTTTGGAAATACAGGCGCTGCTATGGTAGCGCATGCTAACGTAAATAAAATTGCATTTACAGGAAGCACCGATGTTGGAAAGATCATTCAAAAAGCAACAGCAGGAACAAACAAAAAAATAACATTAGAGTTAGGTGGTAAAGCTGCCAATATTGTTTTTGATGATGCGCCTATTGATCAAGCTGTGGAAGGAATTGTAAATGGCATTTTCTTTAATCAAGGACACGTATGTTGCGCCGGATCGCGTTTGTTTGTGCAAGAGAATGTGGCGGAGCTTGTGATCCGTAAATTAAAAGAACGCATGGAAACATTAATTGTTGGAGATCCATTAGATAAGAACACTGATATTGGCGCAATAAACAGCAAAGAGCAATTAGAAAAAATTAATTCGTATTTAGAGGTTGGAAGATCGGAAGGGTTAGAATTATTTCAAACTTCAGCTTCGGTACCAAGCAAAGGATATTATTGTAAACCTACTTTATTTATTGGCGCCGCGCAAAGTAATCGTGTGGTGCAAGAAGAAATTTTTGGGCCAGTATTAACTATTCAAACATTTCGCACGATTGAAGAAGTAATTGAGAAAGCAAATAATATCCCTTATGGTTTAAGCGCAGGTGTGTGGACCGATAAAGGCTCGAAGATATTTAATCTCACTTCTAAATTACGTGCCGGAGTTATTTGGGCAAATACCTATAATAAATTCGATCCTACATCGCCATTTGGCGGATACAAAGAAAGTGGATTTGGAAGAGAAGGCGGTTTGCACGGCCTTGCTCCTTATCTTACTTTTTAGACTTCTTTGGCTTGTAATGGCCGTGTTTAATATTGTAACGGATACAATCCCAATACTCTTTGGTATAATTTACAAAGATCTCTTCGCCCGCTTTAATATTACGCGTTGAAACAATATAGCCTTTTCCAGCTTCAATATCGTAATAGCAATTATTTCTTAAGCCTTTAGTTCTGCTTAAACCCGCTGCATCATTTGCATAACGCGCCATATGTTGAGGAGTATTGAATGCATCAATGCATCTTTTGTTATTAACGAATAAAAGATAACCATCTTCGTTGTTGTCCACTCTCTTCTTATATTCCTTCCATTCAATGATCTCTCCTTTATATTCAATTATTTTTTCTCCTTTTGCAATTGGAGTTTCAGTAAACAGACCTTTTCCGGCATTTGGTAACTGTGATTTTTTAACTTTAAGTTTCATATGTAAATATTTGTCTTTAATTGCCATATGGAATTCGCCTTCTTCATCTGCGTTTGCTTCGCAATGGGTAATGGCTCATTTCATAAGTACGTTTTTCAGTAAGTTTTGCAAAATTAAGTGTTTGTATGAATATAGCAACATTATTATTTTTAAAGATTTCATATATCAAAAGTTAATATATTTATTTCATACCAAGTGTATGTATAATTTAGTCCAATCTACATGCACTTTTCCATCAATACTTCTTCAAAAAATTGTACCGTAGCCACTTTACGCAACAATTTTTGTTCATCGTCTTGATGAAAAATTACTTCGTATCTTGAACTAAATTATACATACATTTGGTATAAGGTGAAAGCGAAAAAACTCAACATATTCGAACGATGGTTAAGCAAACTTCACGATCATTTAACTCAGAAGCAATTTCTTATTTTGTCGAGTATTTTGGTGGGACTAAGCACGGGAATTGCGGCCGTGATTCTAAAATCATTTGCCCACTTCATTCGAAAGCAGTTTGTAGGTCAATATTTACAAACTCAGGATTTTAAGCTAACGTACGTTTTTTTACCCCTTATTGGTATAGGCATCACTGTTTTGATCATAAGTCGATTCTACAATGGATTTTTGAGCAAAGGGATCTCTTACATACTACAATCCATTGCAAAAAAGAGTAGCTTCATTCCGTTTCATCACATGTGGGCACATATTATTACGAGTGGAATAACTGTAGGTTTTGGTGGTTCCGGTGGAATGGAAGCGCCAATTGTAAATACAGGATCGGCTATTGGATCTAATTATGCCAGGCGTTATAAATTAAGTTATCGCGAAAGAACTTTATTACTAGCCGCGGGTGCTGCAGGTGGAATTGCCGGAGCTTTTAACGCGCCTATCGCCGGTGTTTTGTTTGCCTTAGAGGTTTTGCTTATTGACATTAACCTTACCGCATTTATTCCATTACTTATTGCCTCGGCAAGTGGCGCGCTTATTTCTAAGATCATTTTAAATGAGAATATCCTCCTCAATTTTAAATTAAAGCAGCCCTTTAATTACGAGAATCTACTATTCTATGTGGCGCTTGCTTTATTAAGTGCTGTGGTTGCCCTGTATTACGTAAACGTTTTTTCGTGGGTGAGTTCTAAATTTAAAAAACTCAAATCTAAAGCTACGCGATGGCTTATAGGAAGTTTACTCTTAGCAGTTCTATTATTATTATTCCCTACTCTATTTGGCGAAGGCTATGAAAGCATTAAGGGAATATCAGAACTTAATACCGATCATTTTTTTAATCATAGTGTATTAAAGAATTTCATCGAACATAAATGGCAGATCCTGATCCTTGTTTTTTTAACTTTCATGCTAAAAAGTGTTGCCGTTGCACTTACTATTGGCTCAGGTGGAAATTGTGGTAATTTTGCTCCCTCTTTATTTGTTGGGGCGCATCTTGGTTTTGCGTTTGCTTTAACCTTGCAGTATTTAGGCTTTAAAGATGTGCCCGTTGTAAATTTTACGCTGGTTGCAATGGCGGGAGTTCTTGCAGGAGTTTTTCACGCACCACTTACCTCCATATTTTTGATCGCCGAAATTACAGGAGGCTATGAATTGATCATTCCGTTGATGATCGTTTCGTCGGTAAGTTTTGCCGTAGTTAAATATTTTCATCCCGATTCATTAGATGTGATGAAATTAAAAAAGAAAGGAACGGTTGTTTCGGAAGATAAGGATACCAGCATCCTTGGGAAAATTGATATGACCAAACTGATCGAAACTGATTTTACTATTTTAAAACCCGAAGATAATTTAGGTGTGATCGTTGAGAACATCAAGCATTCTAAACGTAATATTTTTCCGGTAGTGAATGAGAATAATAAGCTTCTGGGTATTATTACTATGACAAGTATCAAAGAAGAAATGTTCAATCAAGAACTCTATACCAAACTTGTTGCATCCGAGATCATGTTAAAACCCGAAGTGATCATTAAACATGATGAGGATATTTTTTCGGTAATGGATAAATTTGAAGAAACAGGTCATTGGAATTTACCAGTAACAGAAAAGGGAGTTTATAAAGGATTTCTATCTAAATCGAGTTTGCTTACGGAGTATAGAGAGCAATTGCTTTCTTCGATCTAACTCTAAGAGTCTCCTATTTACTTCTTTATTAACTTCACTGCTCTACAAGGGTATTTTTCTATTTCACGTACAATGTACACTCCAACCGGTAAGTCGCCAACAAAGACGGTTGCAGTTAAATTTTTTTCCAGCTGAACGTTCTTTTCTCGAACAACATTTCCTTTCATGTCGGTAATACTTATGGTTACCGCTCCACAATTATCACACTTCAGATTTATCATATCAGTTGCAGGATTAGGAAAAACACTGAAGTTGCAGTTATTAGAGATAAATTCTCCAATAGGTGAGGGCACATAAGTAACCCAAGGTCTTGCCTGTTTAATTACAAGTTGGTTGTTCTTATCGATCTTAAATTCAATGTCCATTGCAAAAGTCTTATTGTCTTTCGCTTTGTACAGAGCCTCAAATCGATCATGAATTGTCGCTAAATATTTCCTCAGCAGATCCATTTGCTGATCTGTCATCAAAAGAGAATCTAAACTAAAAAGGCTCGAATATTGAATTACCGAATAAGCAGTATTACTAT
>CAYYUS010000293.1:0-4350 GCA_964474925.1 uncultured Akkermansia sp.
CTTTTCCAAAATTTACACCAAGATTTGAATGTGTAAATTGTTTTAAAACTTCAATAGACGAGCGATACCCTTTTGTACTTCCTATTTTTAAATGCTCTTGCATAGAAAGCTCATTTAATTTTTGATCTACCGGTCTAAATCCAAAGCGGTGGTAGAACCAAAACGCACCCGATTTTAAACCTTCGGGATTATTTTTACCAAATTGATAAGGCTCCACTTCAAATTGTTCGGCACCAAAAGCCTGGCGGTAGGTGCGAAGTAATTGCGCAAATACAAACGCCGATTCACCACCTCTAAAGGCTTCAAAAATATTGATACCAATAAGCGAACGTTTTCCAAACAGCCATGCCCCGCCGTAACTCATGGGGTAACCATTTTTAAACATCATAAAACCAATATAGCTTTCCATGGGCAAACGCCATTGGGCATCGATGCTGAAAAGTGCAATACTTAAACCGTGTTCCAAGTCAAACACTTTTATTCCTGCAGGCGAACCATACGTAATTGGATCTGTTTCGCGGTGAAGTAGGGCCAAGGCGATTCGCGAAGCCGAAAGCACTTCTTCTTTTTGATCGTTACTTAATTTTTTCTCTTTAGGAAGTTTGGTATGGATGAGTTGATGTTCGTTGAATTTTTTTAAGATGCCGTTGGAGTGAAAATACCTTGATGAAATACTCACACTTCCAAAACTTCTTGAGAATTTAGGATTACTAGGTGTAATGCTGGTGTATAATTTAGTACTCTCAAATAATTGTTCTTTGAGTTGATCTTCCAAAGGCAATTCGTTTATCTTAGTTACATACCATTTTAAAATAGCTTTATTCTTTTTAAAGCCGCTTGCTTTTTCCAGCCATTTGAGTTTGCTGAGTTTTTCATCGCTAATCATCTCAAATTCCATGGCGTTCATGCTGTATTTTAGCAATTCCTTTGGGTGAATACCTTCTTCATCAAAAGAATGTAAGGAAACATCATTTGGGAAATTATTTGCCAACCATAACATGATCTTTAAACTAAAACTACTTTGTGTTTCGGTAAACGCAATGCCACTGCTGCTTAAACCATCTTTTTTTACATCACTCAATTCCAAAACCGCATCGCACAAACGGTTCATTTCTTCCATGGCCGCATCAAACACTTGTTTATTCTCGGCATATCCGCACAAAAACAAAAGTGTATCGTGGTAGTGAAGAATTTCTTTTGGCTTTTGGATTTTCTCCTTTGAACACTTTTCAAGTAATTCCAATTTGCTTTTAGTTCCTTCGGGACTATAATCGGTAATCACTTTGGCGAGGGATTCAAAAGGGGAGGGTTGGAGGGTGGTTTGCATGGTTAAGCGAATTTTTTTATCTCCTTAATTATTTTAGTTAATCCATCAGAACAATACTTTATATCATCTTTAATGCTTTTGAAGTTACTGTTTTTTGCATGATAAATATTTATTCTGTCATATGGATTCCAAAATAGTCTATAGTATTTAAATTCATTGTATATGTGGGAATCTAATGCATTTTTTTGCTTTTTCATAAAGCTATAGTCCAAATTGAACTCAAAGGATGCAAAGCCATATCTAGATGAAAAATCCACATTCTTTGTTGGGAAATTTTTTGCGATTACTATTCCGTCTTCAAGAGTAAATGTATAGTCCGAATATCTTGATTTAAGATGATTAAACCATTCAGTATTGAAATCTGAATAGGTGTACTTTTCTTTTTCTGAATCAGAGTTGTTCTGAAGACTTAGCTTTGGAATTTCAACTTTTAACTTATTGTAAATTGCCTCAGTTAAAACGGTTGACCTTAGTAATGTATTGCCGTCTTTTTTAAGATCAGTCTCATCAAACTGATATAAAGTTCTTGCTAAATTGCTCATCAAAACATAGACACTATCCATTTCTTTAAGAGTTTTTGGAAATTCGTAGGCATGACTCATTTCTGTATAAATTTGCCCCATTGTATACTCCCTCTTTGAACCGATGTAATGGTTAATTGTGGAATCGGTATAATCTGTTCGTATAATAGAATTAATAAATGAAAGAAGTTTTTCATAAGATTCTTTATTGCTCTTCTCTGAAAGGAGCACTCCAATCTCATGATTATTCACTTGAGAGTAGTCCAATAAATTCATGGATGTAATAAGGGCAATTTCTTCGTTGAGATAACATTTTGCGTGTAGATTTCTTATTGGGATTAAGAAGACATTTTTATATTTATCAAACCAGTTTAGATCAGTTTCGCTCAACATTTGTTCTCGATAAAGTATTAAGTTTTTATTGTTCCTTTTGAAACAATCAGATAGCTTAGGTTTTAATCGGTTATTTATTTGAAGATATGGTGAAACCAAGATTAAATAATCTTGACTATTTTCAATTATTTTTTCTATTTCGTGAGATTGAGCAGCCGTTTCGAGTAATTCCATTTTATATAGTTTGTTTACTGTTCGGTAAACGCGGGTATTGAGATCTTTCTTTAGCATTAAAGATAGTAAATTGTTTTAAAACCAGTATCTTTGTTAGGATGAAAAGTTTTCTTTTTATACTCTCATTCGCCATGGCATTCAATTCCTGCAATGTCCCTTCCAAAGACGACGTTTCCTATTACGAACCCATCGAACCCGGCATTCAAAGCGGAGGCATAAAAGTAATTCCTATTCAAACGCCAAAGGGTGTTTTTAAAGTGTGGACCAAACGCATTGGCAATAACCCAAAAATAAAAGTGTTGTTGTTAAATGGTGGTCCCGGTTGTACGCACGAGTATTTTGAATGCTTTGAGAGTTTTTTGCCAAAAGAAGGCATTGAATTTATTTATTACGATCAATTGGCTTGCGGAAATTCGGACAATCCAAAGGATACGTCGTTATACGACTTGGATCGCTACGTGGATGAAGTAGAACAACTACGCAAAGCATTAAATTTAGATAAGAACAATTTTTATTTACTCGGCCATTCGTGGGGAGGAATTGTGGCTATGCAATATGCGTTGAAGTATCAAGATAATATGAAAGGCCTTATTATTAGTAATATGATGGCCAGTTGTCCTTTGTATGGAAAATATGCTGATGATGTTCTTTCAAAACAAATGGATAAAGTTGTTTTGGATAGTATAAATGCCATTGAGAACAGAAAAGATTTTTCGAATCCTCGCTATATGGAATTATTGCTTCCTAATTTTTACATGAAACATATTTGTCGTTTACCCGAATATCCGGAGCCGGTAAAGCGTTCGTTTGATAAAATAAATAATGAATTGTACACCATTATGCAAGGCCCCAGCGAATTTGGAATTGCAGGGAAACTTACCAATTGGGATGTAAGTAAAGAATTGAAAAAAATAAAAATTCCAACTTTGGTTATTGGTGCAACGTATGATACCATGGATCCGAAATACATGGATTGGATGAGTCAACAAATTCCGGGATCTTATTTTTTATTATGTACAAACGGAAGTCATATGTGTATGTGGGATGATCAAGAGACTTATTTTAAAGGCTTGGTTGGGTTTTTGAAGCAGTAGCCTTTTTAACCACAAAGAACACTAAGAAGAACGAAGAACACGATGCTCTTTGTGTTCTTCGTGAAAAAACTTTGTGTTCTTCGTGGTTAAATGCCTCTAAAAATCTACCACACATATTTTAAAAATATCAAACACCCCACCAGCACCGATCCAATACACAGCGTTAATACAGCTCCTGCACTTATATCTTTAATGTATTTTATTTGAGAGTTGCGTTCTAATGTGATCAAGTCACACGTACGTTCAATAGCAGTATTGATAAGTTCGGCGGCAATAACAAGGCAGCAACACGCCATGATAAGGATCCATTCGGCAAAGGTGATCTTAAAATAAAGTCCCGCTCCTATTACAACCAATGTTGCCAGTATGTGGATCTTTACGTGGGTTTCTTTTTTAAAACCATCTAGAAATCCTGTAAAAGCATACTCAAATGCCTTTATCCGTGCTTTCAGAAATATCATTGGTGTTTGATTTAGAGGAGATAAAGATCTCGTATAATTCGTAAATAAGGAACAGAAATGCAGCAAAAGTAAGTGTCATGCCCCAGGTTTCTTTAAAATGATCGTGGTGAAATGCAGAGCGCGCCATGCCATGAGCTAAATGGAAAGGATCGGAAATAATATCCCAACTATTAAAACGTAAGTATCTGCCAAGGTAAACACCGTAAGCGCTTAAGAGCATTAAAAACACTTTGCTAAAAAAGTGAATTCGCTGTGTATTTCTGAATCTTTTTACTAATACTAACAATTCTTGAATAGTAAGAATAAAAAACACCAATCCGGCCAAAGCAAAACTAAGAATGAGAATTGTATCTAACCAAAGGGGAGCTACGAGTTCTTTT
>CAYYUS010000294.1:0-4332 GCA_964474925.1 uncultured Akkermansia sp.
ATGTCGGGATAGTCAATTTAAAACCATCATACTGTTCATCAGGCAAACGATGTTACTATAGTATCTATTTTGAGAATTACTCATATTTTAAGGTAAATGGTAAGTGGTTTGTTTGGATAAATAGAATAGGCGATTTTTGCGAAGCAGGCCATTAATTAACAATAAAATAATATGAAGAAATTTAGAGGCGGAAGCCAAAAAGATCATAAAAACGTTTAGCCCAATGCTTCTCTGTGAAAAAACTCCGCGTCCTTCGTGGTTAAAAAGGGAAGATCTCGTTAAAAAAACAAAAATCCCTACCAATTATTCTCGCATTTGAACCACTTGTAAAACACTTTAAATTACCACCTGTAAACACATAATTTTGTGCGGCTAAGAGCGTTAGAACTAATGAAAAGGTTTATTGCGCAAAAATTTGAATTACTAAGGATTTTTACTAAGTTTGACGCTCTATTAACCGAAAAAATAATAACTAAATAAAACATAAATTATGAGCACAAAAAAAACATCGGGAGGGTTCCCACTAATTGTTTCAGCTTTAGCGATCGTTATTTGTATTTGCATCGGCTGGTTTATCTATAAAGCAATTTTAGGATCGGCAGCCAACTTTGAAGGTGGCGATTCAGAAAAAGGACATCCACACAATATTTTAGGAACCATGTACAAAGGAGGTTTCATTGTACCTATCCTTATTGGATTCTTATTAACTGTGATCACTTTTGCTATTGAGCGTTTCATTACTATTATGAAAGCTAATGGTGCAGGAAGAACAGATCAGTTTGTATCTAAGATCAAAGGCCTTATCAGTAATCATGATTTTGAAGGCGCTATTGCAGAGTGTAACCGTCAAAAAGGTTCATTGGCAAATGTAGTTCACGAAGGAATTGTGAAATATCAATTTGTTCAAAACGATACAACCATGGACAAAGAAGCAAAAGTTCACGCTATTCAAAAAGCATTAGAAGAAGCAACTTCATTAGAATTACCAATGTTGTCTAAGAACATGGTAGTTATTTCAACTATGGCTTCTATTGGTACTCTTGCCGGTTTGATCGGAACGGTTGTTGGTATGATCCGTGCGTTCGCGGCTTTATCGGCTGCCGGTGCTCCTGATACTTCTGCTCTTGCAACAGGTATCTCTGAAGCTCTTGTAAACACATTGGTTGGTATCTTAACTTCAGCGTTTGCTATCATTTTCTATAACTACTTCAGTAATAGAATTGATACAATTACGTATTCAATGGATGAGGCAGGATTTTCGATTATTCAGGAATTCCAAGCAAGCGGAAAATAATTCTACATTAATTTGTGGAATTTAAATTATTATTCATCTAAATAAAAAAGATAACAATGTCAAAGAAACCATCAAAAGGAGGAGCCCCCGCACTGGACATGACGCCCATGGTGGATCTGGCCTTCTTGCTTGTAACGTTCTTTATGTTAACGGCATCGTTTCGTATGGCTGAGCCTGTTGTAGTTGATCCCCCTTCTTCTATTGGAAAAGTGGATCTACCCGACAATCATGTAATGGTTACCATTGATGATAAAGGCCGCGCTTTTTTTGGGATCAGTAATCCTTCAGCTAAAATGTCGGCTTTGCGTTTAATGGCTACAAAATATAATGTGGCATTTACAGAAGAGCAGATAATTAAGTTTAGCGGATTACCGAGTTTTGGAGTTGACCTTAAAGATCTACCTGCATATATTGATACAAAAGAAGATGCACGTAAAAATTTTAAAGGACCAAGCGGAAGAGGCCAAACTGGCGTTCCATTAGATACGATCACACCAAATAATCAATTGAAAGATTGGATCTCAATTGGTGCCGGAGAAGCAGTAAAAATGTATGAGTCGGCTCGTAGAGATGCAGCGGATAAAGGCATGGAATTCAAAGCCAAAAAACCGGTGTACGCTATTAAATGCGATGCAAGCACAAAGTATATTTATGTAAAAGACGTAATTAAAACATTTACTGACCTGAAATTATATCAATTCAATTTGATCACATCACTTGAAGGTGGCGGAACGATCATAGAACCTGAACGATAAAATATTCAATAAAAATATTATAAAATGGCAGAGATACAAGAAGGCGGCGGTGGCCAAAAAGGCGGGAAGAAAAGAGCAAAGAAACAAAGTACGCGTATAGATATGACGCCTATGGTTGACTTGGCGTTCTTATTATTAACGTTCTTCGTACTTACAGCAACTTTTAGTAAACCAAAGTCGATGGAATTAACTTTCCCGGCGCCTCCACCAATAGATAAAAAACAAGATGAGGTTAAGAATGGTATTACAATATTATTGTCAAAGGACGATCGCATTTTTTATTACGAAGGGGAGTTAAAAACAGTTGACGATCCGATTAAAGGACCAAAAACAGTTTTAACCGAGTTAAATTTTTCAAGAGAGAGTTTACGTAAATATTTGCTAGATAAGAACAAGGACATGCAAGATAGGATACTTGCTTTGAAAACAAAGTTCGAGAAGAATCAAATGGCTGATACAACTTACAAAAGATTAGTAAGAGAGGCAAAGGCCGATCAAAAATCGTACACCTATCTTATTAAAACCGATGACAAAGCAACATTTAAAAACGTGATCGACGTAATTGACGAGCTCAATTACAATGCGGTTGGTAAATATGTAATGGTAGATATTTTGAAAACAGAACTTGATCTTGTAACAGAGAAAGTAGGAATCTAATTAATAAAAGGAGGTAACATGTTATTTTTAATCATAGGAATATTCGCAGTCGTTTCGGTAACGATGCTGTTCCTCGACCTTAAAACGGGTTGGACCGGCGAGAGCTACCAGACAAGAAATTCGGTAGTTTTTGAAGGACGTAACAGCGATTACGGTGCATACGAACTTCGCCAAAATTATAATAAGCGCGTAAGTATCATCATAGGCGGAATGATCGTATTTTCTTTTTTATTATTTGGAATAAAGAAGTTTGCCGATAGACCAAAAGAAGAAGTAAAGGAAACTTTACAGATCGAACAGATAGATCTTACACCTCCACCACCAATTGAAGATGTTCCACCACCACCACCACCGCCACCACCTCCCCCAATGGCTGAAATGGTAAAGTTTACACCACCGGTAATTAAAGATGACGCTGTTGAAGAAGAGCCTCAAAAATTACAGGAAGAAGTAAAAGAAACTCAGGTTGGAGAAAAAGATCAAGAAGGTGATAAAGATATTGTTGCACCACCAACTGAAACAGGCCCAACAGAGCCTTCTCAGCCCGAGATCTTTACCATAGTAGAAGAGCAAGCAGAATTCCCTGGAGGAATTGCAGAAATGCAAAAGTTCATCCAAAAGAATTTGCAGTATCCATCTATGGCACGTGAAGCAGGATTGAGCGGAAAATGTTTCCTTAAGTTTGTTGTGAACGAAAGCGGAAGCATTAGTAATGTGGAGATCTTAAAAGGCGTACCAGGCTGTCAGGATTGTGATAAAGAAGCTATACGCGTTGTGAAATCAATGCCGGCTTGGAAAGCAGCAAAAATGACAGGTAAATCGGTTAAATGTTACTTCAATTTACCTATCAGCTTTAGGATCCAATAATACTCTTAAAAAGTAATAAAAAGCCATAACAAAAGTTGTGGCTTTTTTCATTTGTACGTAAATTTAAAGATGAACAAGCAGGTAAATATTTGGTTTAGTGCGGTAATGATATTGCTGGTAACATGCGGTGCATTTTTATTCGCGTTCACTGATGTGATGATCGATAGACTTTATGGTAACAAACGCATATTACTCATTTTTGTTTTTGCCGCGTACTCCATTTATCGCGCTATGAGATTAAAATTTTTATTAAAGAGAAAGGACTAATACAATGAAAGGAACTTTGTTGTTGATAGCGGCGTGTATGGTTTTAACCTCGTGCGATAATTATTTTAAGAATGATTACGTTGATAATTCTCCTACATCAGGAAAATTAAAAGTGTATTGTGAAGAAGGATTATCAGATCAGATAGAAAGTCAGATCTATTCTTTCGAAAGAGAATATGATATGGCTAAAGTGGAAATGATCGTGCGTTCAGATGCTGAAGCAGTTCAAGCATTGTATGCCGATAGTTGCAAGGCCATTGTTATTTCGCGTGAATTAACTCAGGCAGAGAAAGATCAATTTAAAAGTAAAGACATAGAGCCTCGTTTTACAAATGTTGCTTACAGCGGTATTGCCGTGATCACAAACGTAAAAACCAATTTAAGCAAATTATCAACCGGGCAATTAAAAGAATTATTGACAAGGCCATTTGTTTGCATGGATTCTATAGATGCGAATTGCAAAATAAAAGTTGTGTTTGAAAATAACCGCTC
>CAYYUS010000295.1:0-4332 GCA_964474925.1 uncultured Akkermansia sp.
TTCGGTCCGCAACACGGACGCCTACCATCTGGACCTGTTGGCGATGTCGATTGGTCCGGCTGCGGCCGCAGGTACTTGCGCACCAGCTGGCCCAAAAACCCACTGGGTTTTCGTCCTCTCAAGAGGGAGATCAAAAAAAGCAAAAAAACGTATCTTTTATGGAATTTCTGCATTTGTTTCATCTACATAGAAACAAAGCCTATGAAAGCGCTCGTACAAACTCAATCACTTACTAAATTATCACAAGGATCGTTAGCCTTGTTGTTTACGTTTGGTGGATTTTTTCCGGTATGTTCGATTATATTACATTGTTTGGGAATATTGCCTTTGCAACAATGTTTATTGTTTTTGGTGGTGCCTGTATTGATCTTATTTATCACTTTGGGCATTAAATTTCCTGCTATTGGCAAAACGGTTGTAATGGGTTTTGTTGCAGGCATCATTTCTGTTTTTTTATATGATCTATCTCGTGTTCCGTATATTTTGGCAGGGTGGAGCGATTTTATTCCAAAAATTGGTGGTTGGGTAACAAACACAGATGAAAAAAATGCTGTGTTAGGATATACCTGGCGTTATATTGGCAATGGTGGCGGAATGGGAATTGCTTTTTTTATTTTAATGACGCAATTAAATAATAACAAACATCTTATTTTAAAAGGATTGTTGTTTGGCTTATTTATTTTTACAGGATTAATGCTAGTGCTTTTCTTTTTTGAGCAAACACAAGCTATGATGTTTAAAATTACGCCGGTTTCATTTACAGGAAGTATTACCGGGCATATTATTTACGGTTTAAGCTTGGGTTATTTAGCCAAAAGGCACTTTAGAAAGTAAAGTATTTTTATAAGTTTGAGCGAAACACAAAAAAAGCCATCATTACGGATGGCTTTTTTTGTTATTTGAAATTAAATTAGCGGTAGGTGCCAATATGCTCGCGCTGTTTGCCTTTTCTTCCTGTCCACTCAACTTTAAAGTTGCTAGGACAATTTCCCGGATCAACATCACCATTTGAATTTGTTCCTAAAGTAACAGTTGCAGTGCGATCTTCAACGGTGTGAATTTTTGTACCTGATACTGGTTTGCCCCAGCCACAATTTTTTAAGCATACAACCGGGCTGGTAATTTGTGTTGTGAAAGACTTTCCTTTTCGGTTAGTTCCCCATGCACAAACGCTATTCAAAGAGTTAACAGATCCTTCGCCACTGATAGTTAATTTTGTATTTCCACTATTGTATTCCCAGGTTCTGCGTTTTGCAACACTCCATTGACGTGTAGTATTATCATCAAATGTAACATTCATATCATTGCTTGTAACTGTTCTTACAATGGTTGGTTTTTCAGAACTAAGTTCACTTATCAAACCACCCGAAACATTTACTAAATTATGAGTTCCATTTACAGTTATATTTTTTCCGTTGCGATTAACTTTGTAATTGATAAAGTTGATGGTCAATTGAGCATTTACATCTCTCCATCGTGCGCCAGTAGAATAATTGGCCAATTGAAACTTCATTTGTCCGGTTCTAACTCGGCCGCTACATCCGCTACCATTAAAGGTTAGTAGAATGATGCCCTGTTGCATTTGTGAACTATCAACTGTAGCGTCGCACGGCCACGAAATAGTATTTGTATTTACGTTTTGATTTATCGTAGGATCTCCCGCAATGCTTCTTGCAGCACAGATCGAATTATCAGCATCCGAATATGCCTCATCGGTAGTTGCGGCTTGTGATTGTGAGTCATCTGCTTGAGTGCTCAATAATTCAGTTTGTTCATTATCTTCCATTTCTTTTTTGCGGCAAGAAGTAAAAACAAGCGCAAAAGCAACTGTAGTGGTTAAACAGGTTTTAATTATCAAATTTGTTTTCATAAGTGTGGGTTTAATAATTATAAGACCACGTATTGTGATAAAGGTTTAAAAGACCGTATAAACAATTCTTAAACACTTGAAAAGCAATTATTTATATTTAACTATTTGCGAGCCTACTTTTGTGATGATGCTAAATTTGAGTACATTTAATTGATGAATTTGATCCGCAAAGACACTATTATTGCCTTAGCAACACCGCAGGGAGTTGGGGCCATTGGCGTTATTAGAATTAGCGGCGCCGATTGTATTGCCTTAGTTGAACGATTTTTTTGGACAAAGAATTTAAAACTCAAAAAGCTTAGCGATAAACCATCACACACACTTCATTTTGGTATTATTGCGCATTTAGATGTTGTAATTGATGAAGTTGTGGTAAGTTTATACAAAGCACCGCATTCGTACACCGGCGAGGAATCGGTTGAGATATCTTGTCATGGCTCACCATTTATTTTACAGCAAGTATTAGCTCTTTTTTTAAAAAATGGCTGTAGAATGGCGGAGCCCGGTGAATTTACCATGCGCGCCTTTTTAAATGGAAAGTTGGATCTTAGTCAGGCCGAAGCAGTGGCCGATCTAATTGCCAGTAATTCGGCCGTATCGCACCAAGTGGCCATGCAGCAAATGCGTGGAGGATTTAGCAGTAAAATAAAACTATTGCGTGATCATTTATTGAATTTTGCATCTTTAATAGAATTGGAATTGGATTTTAGTGAAGAGGATGTTGAATTTGCGGATAGAAGCGACCTTAAGAAACTTATTTTTCAAATTTCAAGTATTATTTTAAAACTATTGGAGAGTTTTGAAGTTGGTAATGTGATAAAGAATGGAATACCTGTTGCTATTGTGGGCAAACCAAACGCCGGTAAATCAACTTTGTTGAATTTATTATTAGATGATGATAAGGCCATTGTAAGTGAAATTCCGGGAACAACCCGCGATGTGATAGAAGATGAGATGGTGATTGACGGTGTGTTGTTTAGATTTATTGATACAGCGGGAATTAGAACCACTACAGATATTATAGAGCAAATGGGAGTTAACAAGGCTTTTGAGGTTATAAAAAAATCAGCCATTGTTGTTTACTTATTTGATTCGCACGAATTGAGTAGTGGCGATCTGCAATTAGAAGTTGATCTTATTAAACAACACATTAACGGATCAAAACTAGTGCTTGTTGCCAATAAAATTGATGTAGAGGGGGAAGAAGCCTTAAGAAAAGAATACGCAGGCTTTAAAGACCTTCTTTACATTTCGGCCAAGGAAGGAAAGAATATAAATGAACTACGGAACAAACTTGTAGCCTTATTTGATGCAAAGGCTGTGAGTGCTACCGATACTATAGTTACAAATGCTCGCCACGCTGAATCGTTACGAAGAGCACTTGATGCTTTAAATAAAGTAACGGAAGGTTTAAATAATAAAGTTCCGGGCGATCTTTTGGCGCTTGATATTCGTTATGCATTGGACGAATTAGGGGCTATTACAGGGCAAGTAACGAATGATGATCTTTTAGGGAATATTTTTAGTAAGTTTTGCATTGGTAAATAAATGGCTTTATAATACATTGCGCGGAATTGCCATCCTTAGTACTACAACTGAAAAATCATCTACTGTTTCTTAAATTCTTAGTAACACGGATTTCAAATCCGCGTGAGCGCTGGTTTTATTTCTTTTTTATTTTTTTCTGAACTTTACCTTCATCAAGTTTTTTGGCATTAGTTGAGCTTACAATTCTTTTGCCGGTTTTTGCTTCAATTTGTTTTCGTGTGTTGCCGGCAATTTCGCCACCCTCTTGGGCAACTACTTTATTTTCTTCCAGATCTTTTGGTTTCTTTTCTTTCGAAATTTCTTTGGTGGTGGCTTCGGCCAGCATATTCAAAACCAGTTCAAGGTTTGTCATATGATCCCGCAAACCTTCTTTTTTAAGGCCTTTGTGGTTTTTGTATTCTTTTACTGTTTTACCACTCCATGCTTGTGTAATTATATCAGTTAGTAGTGCAAATTCAATTCCCTTTTTTACTCCTCGTTTTTCCCATTCATCCGTAAGTTCCTTTCTTACCTCAATACTTTTTAAACGTTGATTGACCCATGCTTTGGTGTAGCCTTTTTGTAAATAGGTTTGCATTGCTCTATCAAAACTTAACTCAGGGTTTTCTGTTTCCTCAATACGTTCATAACCTACTTTTGCAAGCCACTGTTTAAACGGCTCGGCTTTTGGAGATGGAATGGATTGGATCAAACGTAATAATTGCTCTGTATCGGCAACATCAGTACTGTAAAATTTACCGTCGGAAGATTGCATTTTCAGTTGGTTACAATTTGTAACCGACTGGTTCCCTTCTTTTAGAAGCCTGTGTTTTAAAACTTTCCAATAATTCCGGGCATCCGGGCTTTCCGTTAAAATACCCACAATATCTACAATAGAAAAATACCATTTTTCTTCTTCCTCATTCCAGGCCGAC
>CAYYUS010000296.1:0-4329 GCA_964474925.1 uncultured Akkermansia sp.
ATTCTTATTAGTTAAAAGAATGCTTCTTCATGTTTGAGAAAAGTGGTTTGCAAAGTCTTAGGTAATTCTATTTAATTACAAAATCTAGTAATTTGACAAGAATCAGAAGTTCTGTATTGTCCAGAAAAAGAAACCTGAAGATGGGTACGCGGACTTGAACTTAACAAAAGATGAGATTTTGGCGCATTGTAAGGCTTTATCTAAACCATATCCAGGCTTAAGAACGAGAACCATTAACGGAAATGAATTTGTGATATGGGATTGTCCCCCTTTTGATGAAGTTTTAGAGGGCCACTAGAACAATTTTTTTATTTGAAGATTATATCTTTCGCGTGAATGCATCAGATGCTCGAATTATCGTTAGAAACCATTCTTTTAGTAATAAAAAAATTATTTTAGAGCCGGGCATTATATTGCTTTTAGTTCATCATAAATCAATGCTCAATAAAATAATATCTCGCCATCAAGTGCGTTACCCCAACCATCCTATTTCATTTAGAGTGTTAAATAAACTTAATCAGTGACAGGAAAGCAAAAAATTTTTATCGGTCCAATTGAAGTTGCGGGTTATTATCGGAATCTTTCTATTGGGCTAAAAAAACTAGATGTTAAGGCAGATTTTATTACATACGAAACACATCATTTTGGTTACGGTGGAGAAAATTACCAGCCTTTCTTACTTAAATCTTTAAATTATCTATCACAAATTCAGGGTAAAAGAAACGTACAAAGGTTCAGGATTAACCTCTTAATTGGTTTTTTAAAAAAAATTATTCGCATTACTTGGGTTATTTCAACTATTTGCAAATACGATATTTTTATTTTTAGCTATGGCTATTCACTGCTTCCCAATAATATTGATCTATTTATTATTAGATTTTTTAACAAAAAAATTATCAGTATTTTAGCTCATGGTTCTGAAGCAAGACCAGCATATATTGATGGGTCTAGTCAAACTAAAGACGGTGAATTTCCAACCATAAATAATATAAAAAGTATAAATGACGCTAGGAAGAAATTAGTTCAAAGACATTTCAAGTTAGCAACAGTAGTGTTAGGCGCTCCATTTTCTAGTACTCATTTTGGTGTAACTCATTTTATAAATTTTTTTTCCATTGGTATCCCCTTTACCCCTCCTCAACCTTTAACCCCAAAGTTTTTGAACAGAAATATTTGTAACGAAAGGATAAGAATTCTACATTCTCCTAGCCATTCTTTTGTTAAGGGCTCATCCAAAATATCTCAAGCCGTTAATAATCTTATTAGTAAAGGTTATAAAATAGACTTTATACTCATTGAAAATAAGCCGAATAAGGAAGTCCTCAATGAAATAGAAAAGTGTGATTTTGTTGTTGATCAAATCTATTCAGATACTCCAATGGCAACTTTTGCAATGGAAGCTGCTTGGTTTGCAAAGCCAGCTATAGTGGGGGGGTACAGATTAAATGACTTAAAAAAATACATACCTATTGATATGGTACCACCCTCTAAAATTTGTCATCCTGATTATGTAGAAAATGCTATTGAAGAGTTGATAAATAATGTTCAACAAAGAATATCATTAGGAAAAAAAGCACAAGAATTTGTCCAAAATAAATGGAATGATGTTGAAATAGCCAAAAAATTTCTTCGAATTATCAATAATGATATTCCAGATGAATGGTGGATCAATCCTAAAGATGTTCAATATTTACAGGGTGCTGGTCAATCCGAAGATCGTACCAAGCAAAATATTCGAGAATTAGTCAAAAAATATGGTACTGAATCATTGCAACTTTCACATCGTCCTGATTTAGAGTCAGCTTTTTTAAAATATGCTCAAATTGAAACTTTAGTTGATTAGTATGGTTCGACTTTTTCTTAAAGACAGCTTGATTTATGCAATTCCCTCTTTTGTTTCCCGTGGCTTATCTTTATTTCTTGTGCCACTATATACTAGTGTTCTCACTCCGTCAGACTATGGTTCACTTGACTTATTAACAGTTTTTAGTTCCATTGTAAATCTTACTATTGCTCTAGAGGTTTCACAAGGTGTAGCTAGGTTTTATTCTCTGGAATCAAATCCTGATAAAAAAATTGGTTATGCTTCGTCTGCTTTGTGGTTTACCATTTTGATTTATGCTCTTTTTACATTCTTAATGCTAATTTTTTCACCTCAATTATCTGGAATAATAATGGGGCAACAGGGATTAAATTCTGCATTTCAGGTCGGAATGATTAATCTAGGTATTAATGGTATATTTTATTTGGTTCAAAACCAGCTTCGATGGGAACTGCGAAGTCAACAGTATGCTATTGTAAGTTTAGTGATGGTTATTGTCACTGCAGCTTTTTCTGTATTGTTTACTTATTTTTTGGACTTAGGGTTGTTAGGTTTATTATTTGGCATGACGTTAGGATTCTTATCTGCCTCCATATTGGGTTTATTTTGGCTACGAACTACTTTTAAGTTTATAATAAATTCAGAGCAATTAAAAGAAATGCTCCAATTTTCATCACCATTGGTCTTTTCCGGGATCTTTGTTTGGCTAAGTTTATATGTAGATAGAATAATGATAAATCATTATTTAACTATTTCTGAAGTAGGTATATATGGGATAGGACATCGCTTAGCAACAATTGCAGGTTTAGTAATGGTTGGCTTTCAAGGGGCGTTAACACCTCTTGTATACAAGTATTATGAAAGTCCGGATACCCCTTTTCAATTGGCACGTATATTTAGACTTTTTATTTTGCTTGCACAATTGGTGCTATTAACCCTAACATTGTTTGCATATGATATTTTAAAAGTAATGACAACTCCAGATTTCTATGGAGCGTCAAAACTTATCATCTTTCTCGTTCCCGCTATTTTGTTGGGTAATATGTATATTTTCTCGCCTGGAATAGTAATTGCAAAAAAGACAAAGTATATAGTTTGGATTAATATAGCAGGTGGATTAATCAATGCTTTGCTCAATTATTTATTAATACCTCTTTTAGGAGTTATAGGGGCAGGTCTAGCAACGTTTTTAAGTTGCCTTGTCACTTTTTCAGTTTACACCTATATAGGGCAAGGCTTGTATAAAATTCCATATGAATGGAAAAAAATCTTTTTGGGAATTTTAATTACACTATTATTCATTGTTTTTATTCCTAATCTATTGTTGCCAGATTTTTGGAGATGGATTGTAAATGCTTTTTGTATTTTATTTTTCTCTATTTACGCTGTATTTATAGGCTTAGTTAAAAAAAATGAATTGGAAGTAGTGTTATTATCTCTACAAAAAATTTTAAAGATTAAATAAGAATCGATTTATATCGAAAAGTTCATAACTAATAAAAGTAAATCCCATTATGTGCGGCATTTCAGGGGCCATTTCCAAAAAATCGATTGATTTAAATACGTTCATTGAAATGAATCATATTATAAGACATCGTGGGCCTGATGATGAGGGTTATGTTCTTTTTAATGATCATGAATTAAAAGTACTTGGAAGTGTTGATACTGCAATAGATTCATGGGGTGAAGCTGAAAGTTACCTGCCTAAAGAAAAGATTGAAAATATTTCATTTGAGTCGAAAGTTGCGTTTGGCCATAGGCGGCTTTCTATTTTAGATTTATCTGCCAAAGGTCATCAGCCAATGTGTTCTAGCGATTGTAGATATTGGATTACGTTCAATGGAGAAATTTACAATTATATAGAAGTAAGGGAAGAGTTGATTAAAAATGGATATACATTTAATACAGATAGTGATACAGAGGTTGTTTTATATGCATATCAACATTGGGGAACAGATTGTCAAGAAAGGTTTAAAGGCATGTGGGCTTTTGCTATTTATGATAAGGAACAGAAAACCATTTTTCTATCTAGAGATCGTTTTGGAATTAAACCAATGTACTATTGGTTTAGTCCTTCAGGTGATTTTTATTTTGCTAGTGAGATTAAGCAATTTACTACACTACCAGGGTGGAAAGCAGTTTTAAATAAAAAAATCGCATTAGATTTTCTTTTCACTGCAATGATGGATCATACTGATGAAACTTTATTTAAGGGAGTATATAAGCTCTTACCAGGACACTACTTTTTAGGAAAGACAAATGAAATAGTAGGCAGTATTTCTTCGAAATTAAACTCCTTCAAGTGGTACAATATTAAAATTTTTACTGAAAATCCTTCTTTTTCTGATGCTGTTCTACTTTTTCGAAAAAAATTTGAAACAGCAATATCTCAACATTTACGTGCTGATGTTAATGTGGGATCTGCGTTGTCCGGTGGATTAGACTCCTCTTCAATTGTTTCATATGTCAATATTTTATTGAAAGAACAAGGTAAGGTGGAGTTACAG
>CAYYUS010000297.1:0-4323 GCA_964474925.1 uncultured Akkermansia sp.
GCTTCATCATTAATATATAAACTCACATTTCCCTTTGCAGGGTTTGGAAAGAAATGATAATTCAAAACCACTTTCGCTTCTTCTGCGATCCCATTTGGCGGTGTATACGTTACAACGGCTTCCGAAGGCGTATTATGTCCGCCGGTAGGGCCGGTATTTCCGGTTTGCACCACACCATAATAAGTTTTATAAAATGTGTACGGAAATTGCGGATCCAGATCTCCATCTAACGTAACAAAATACGCATACGTTCCCGAAGGATATTCGGGAGTTACACAAAAACGTCCATTACGTTGATCAAGATCGCCCGAACTTACAGTGTAAACATAATCTTCCATAAAACAACCAATCGGATATGTTGCATTTACTGTGGGTCCGTTAGCACGCGTACTTGTAGTAGTAGTTGTATAACTGCTACGCATACGTTTAATTGGTCCTGTTCCATTTACGTTTGTAAAAGCCCATGCACCGTAAACAGGAAACCCGTCAAATGCATAACCAATAATTGGCGAGTGTTGTAAGCTATCAGTAATATTGTACAAACATCTCGGACTAACATGATGATGATATTCTCCATTTGGAGCAGGATGACCTAAACAATCATCAAAACTAATTCCTTCCCAGAAATAGGCATTGCGATTCCAAACACCTGCGTTGTTATACGACATGCCGTCGGATACATTAAAAATACTCACGCCATTTGTCCACACGCCAATGTGTCCCATTCCCACATTAGTTGCAGTTGTTGTGTTTTGCTGGGGCGTGCGCGTGATCTTGTAAACAAAATTTTGATTAACAGGCACATTTGGATTTGACACCCAAGGACCAATAGAATAACTTGGAACGCAGCTCGCACTTACGTATACATTGCTAGCCGAATACTGAACTTGTTGCACATTAGTTACAATTCCACCATAGCCGGTAGCATTTGTGGGGTTCAGGATCCACGAGGTAACTTCAGGACCAACTTGCGCATGAGAATACAAACTGATGCTTAGTAAAAATAAAAGTTTTTTCATTTTGATTTGTTTTCATACCAAATGTATAAAAATTTAGCTCTTGAAAATACCTAAACTTTTTTAAGAGTTAAGAAAACGATCAATAATGCCAGCTAATTGCGTAGCATCAACAGTTTCTATTGGATGTTTGGTATCATGAAGCGTGTACCGTTCAGAATTATTCAGCTGTTCAATGGCATTAGTGGTTTCCTCGGCGGTAACCATCGAATCCTTATCAGCCAAACCGATCAATACTTTATTATCTATTTTTGAAAAGAGATCAGAATTTAGAATATTATTATTGCCCAAACTCACCATCATATCAGCGGTTCTTTCTAAAAGCAATTCCCAATCGTCTCCATGTCGTTGTTTTAAAGCTTCGGCAAATTTTGGAACTTTCTCTAAAATTATTTTTGGATCGAGTTGTTTTATTTCTCTTTGGGCAATCTCTTTGCTCCAATTAAATTTAGTTCCAAGTGTAACAATATTACCTAATAAATTATTTTTTTGTGAAGCCAAATACAACACTACATATCCGCCCATGCTATAGGCAAATACCGAAGGTTTTTGTAATTTATTCTCAGAAATGAATTTCTGCAATTCTTTTGAGAATTGAACGATCCCAAATTCATTTTGAAATGGAGTTTTACCATGTCCCGAAAAAGAAAAAGAATATACTTTGTAATTTAACTGAGACAGCGCTTCGTTTAAAGGCTCTAATTGATCTTTTGCTCCAAGAGCGCCATGAAGAACAATGATGTTTTTCAATTAAGCCTTAGCTTTAAATTTATTGATGGCGTTGATGGTAAATTCAGATAATACCAACTTACCACTCATGCCAGCTCGTTCAATAAGTAAATTATCCCAATTTTCAGTTCCTTCCCACATTACTTTTTTAAGCATGCTCATGGCTTCGGGATTACTAGTCGCTAATTTTGTAGCGAGTGCTTCAATATTTTTGTCCATGTCTGCTGCGCTATCAAACAACTCTGCATACAAACCTTTTTCTCGCGCCCAAGAAGCAGTTTGCCATTCGGTAGCGTTAATAGTTAATTGAGAGAAAGCCGATGTTCCTACTTTACGTTCAACAGCGGGGCCAACCACAAACGGACCAATACCAACAGCTAATTCGCTTAATTTAATAGAAGCATCTTTTACTGCAAATGTATAATCGGCGGCCGAAGCAATTCCAACTCCTCCTCCAACAGCTTTTCCTTGCACACGTGCGATCACAAATTTTGGAGCTTTACGCATCGCATTAATAACAGCAGCAAATCCCGAAAAGAATTTTAAACCTGTATCAAGATCTTTGATCGCGATCAACTCATCAAAGCTGGCGCCTGCACAAAATGCTTTTTCGCCTTCGCTTTTTAAAACAATAACTTTTGCATTGGTATCTTTTCCCAATTTCTCAACTTCCGCAGCTAAATTGCGTAATTGAGTTCCTGGCATTGAATTACTTTGAGGATGAAAAAAGGTGATGTACCCTATTCCATTTTTTATTTCTGATCTTACAAAAGCTTCCATTAAATGAACATCATTACAGGGTTCTCAATAAATGTTTTTAGTGTTTGTAAAAATGCTGCACCTGTTGCACCGTCAACACTGCGATGATCGCAAGCCAAGGTCAACATCATTGTATTACCAGGAACAACCGCTCCGTTCTTTACAACTGGGACCGCGCGAATTGCACCAACCGAAAGAATGCAAGATTCAGGCGAATTGATGATAGACGTAAATGATTCTATTCCAAACATTCCTAAATTAGAAACGGTAAATGTATTTCCTTCCCAATCTTGAGGTTGTAATTTTTTCTCCTTCGCTTTTTTACCAAGATCTTTTGTTTCAGCAGCGATATCCGCAATTGCTTTTCCATCGGCAAAACGAATCACCGGAACCAATAAACCATCTTCCACAGCAACCGCCATTCCAATATGAATATGATGATTCAAACGGATCTTATCGCCCATCCAACTACTATTTACACGCGGATGTCTTCTTAAAGCAGCTGCACAAGCTTTGATCACTAGATCATTGAATGATACTTTTACTTCACTTATTTTATTAATTGCTTCTCTGCTAGAAATGGCGCTATCCATATCCACTTCTATATTCAAATAGAAATGTGGTGCACCATTTTTACTTTCTAATAAGCGACGAGCAATAGTTTTACGCATTTGTGATGCCGGTTCGTCGGTAAAACTTTCTACACCAACAAAATTTGATCTTGCTCCACTTCCACCTTTATAATTCTCAATGTCAATTTTAGTTATTCTTCCGCCATCACCGGTTCCATTTACTCTGCCAATATCAATTCCTTTTTCCTTTGCTAATGCTTTTGCTAAAGGAGAAGCTTTTATTCTTCCGTTTGATGTTGTAGAAGCTTTAACTGCAACAGTTGTTGTAGCTGCAACTTTTTGCGTAGTTGCTGTAGTTGCACCAACCGCTTGCTTAACCTCTGCTTTTGCAACCGATTGAGTTCCAACCGCAGCTAAAATTGCATTTACATCTTCTCCACCTTTTCCTAATATTGCAATGATCGCATCTACTGCAACCGGTTGTCCTTCTTTAATTCCTTGGTAAATTAAAACCCCATCTTGAAACGATTCAAATTCCATAGTGGCTTTATCTGTTGCAATGTCTGCTAATAATTCTCCACTCTTTACTTTATCGCCAACTTTTTTGTGCCATTTTTCAATGGTGCCTTCCGTCATTGTATCGCTCAACTTTGGCATACGAACAACTTCAACTCCTTTTGGTAATTCTTGTTTTTGAACTGGGGCGTCTTGCTTCACATTACTTACTGCTGCGTCTTGTTTTGTTCCAACTTCTGTTTGCTTAGCATTTCCTGCTTCTGCTAATATTGCTTTAATATCTTCTCCTTCTTTTCCTAATACGGCAATAATTGCATCAACCGGTACTGCTTGTTTTTCAGGAATACCAATGTGCAATAAAATTCCATCTTGGAATGATTCAAATTCCATTGTAGCCTTGTCGGTTTCAATATCCGCCAACAGATCTCCACTCTTTACTTTATCGCCCACTTTTTTGTGCCACTTCGCAACGGTTCCTTCCGTCATGGTATCACTTAATTTGGGCATTCTAACGATCTCCGCCATAGTATCTCAAATGAGTTTTATTATTCTATTATAAAAGGATAATTTGGTTCTGCATAAACATCTTTGTACAATTCTTCCGGCTCAGGATATGGACTTTCCTCAGCAAATTGAACAGATTCATTTACCAATGCTTTTACTCTTTCTTCTGCTGCTTCAATTCCTGCATCATCTATCCATTTATTAGCTTTCATTATTGTCAAAACTTT
>CAYYUS010000298.1:0-4311 GCA_964474925.1 uncultured Akkermansia sp.
GACTATTTTAAAAAATCATTGGAGGTATCAATAAAGCATGGGTCAAAAAGTAACATCGCCTATGCTTATAATAATCTCGGAAATATTTATTCCTTACAAAACAAAATGCATGATATTGCCTTGGAATATTATAAAAGAGCATTAAATATAAGAAAGGAATTAAATCATACCCTTGAAATAGCGCCTATACTTTCAAATATTGGTGTAATCTATTATGATAAAAAGGATTTTACACAAGCTGAGAAATACCATAAGGAAGCATTAGAGATTAATTTAAATAATAGGGTTTACAAGAGTGCAGGAATTTGTCACATTAATATTGGCAACATCTGCTATGATCGTGATGATCCTAAACAAGCTGACTATAATTATCGTCAGGCCCTTAAATATATTGGAGAGGATTATCAAATAAAAGAATTGCTTTACTACAACCTCGGAGAAGTAAACCTAAAACTCGGCAATTTAGAAGACGCCCTAAAATACAACGACACCTGCATGACCATTAAAGACAGCCTTTATAGCCGCGAGGCCATAAAAAGTTTAAATGAAATGCAGGTTAAATACGAGACCGAAAAAACGCAGTTGGAGTTAGAAAAGAAAGACCTGGAGAGTAAAAACAAACAAGTACTTATTTATGCTGCATTAGGCGGATGTATACTTTTGTTGGGTTTAGCTTTCTTTATTTTTAGAGGTTTGCGCCAAAAGCAAAAAGATAATAAGGCTTTGGAGCAAATGAACAGTATTATTAGCGATAAAAGTAAAATCGTTGAAGCGCAACACAAAGATATTACCGATAGTATTAAATACGCCGAGCGTATTCAAACCGCTATTTTACCACCCGATAAATTGTGGAAGGAGATCTTGCCGAACTCTTTTGTGTATTACCGCCCTAAAGATATTTTAAGTGGGGATTTTTATTGGGTAGAAGAAACCAAAACGCATGTGTACATTGCTGCCGCCGATTGTACAGGCCACGGAGTTCCGGGCGCTTTAGTTTCTATTATTAATTATAACTTATTAAATAAGGCCGTCCTCGAAAAAAACTTAACCGATCCCGCACAAATATTAAATCAGGTGAACGAGTGGCTTACACAAGCCCTTCATCAATCGTACAACGAAGCTAGCATGCGCGATGGAATGGATGTGAGTATTTGTACCATTAATAAAAAAACAAAGCTCATGCAATTTGCAGGCGCATTTAATTCGGGTTACTTAGTTAAAGATGGCGCCATTACCGAAATGCCCGCCGATAAAAAACCTGTAGGTGCTTTTATTGAAGATGATATTACCGCATTTACGTCAAAAGAATACCAACTCACAGGTAACGAAACCATTTATTTGTTCAGCGATGGTTATGCCGATCAGTTTGGTGGACCAAAAGGCAAAAAATTCAAATACAAGAACCTGCAGAAATTAATTTTGGATTCACAACCCCTTACATTCGAAGAGCAAAAAGAAAAAGCGAAAAATACATTTCTTGATTGGAAAGGCAGCTACGAGCAAACCGATGATGTTCTGCTAATAGGTTTTAGGTTTACCTGATCAACCACATATTAGTATAAACAAACCTCTTATTAAATTATCGCTTTTCCTGAACTAATTGTTTGTTAATTTGCCTTATGCGATCAAGGTTTATTATTACTCTTATTTTTATATCTTATTTTAAAGGATATGCTCAAGAAAAAATTCTTTGCGATACAATAATTATTAGCGATAGTTTATTTCAATTCAATAGTAATGAGTTTGGCTTCAATTTAAATATAACTTGGAAAGAAAAACTAACAGGTCCAACCTCGTCAAATCTTATAAGCGATCATGTGAAAGTAATTGACAATTGCCTGAATTTTTCAGTAGGTTATCAATGTGATAGAACGGGTATGAACTTAGTTACGAATGGTATTGAACAGCGGGATTCCATTACAGGAAGAACGTATTTGCCATTGAAATTTTTGGTTGGCGAACAAAAGCCATGCAAAAAAATGCATTACGAAACCTTATACTATAGTTTTGCTAATATTAAGTCTCACTTTGTGAAATTTGATAAATTAGAGGGCGTTTTAAGGATCAGGTGAATCAAAAAGCTCTAAAGCCTTTTTAAAGCAATAAAAGCGGAAACTTTCCGTTCTGGTAACACCTTTCTACTGACCAAATCTGTATTAATTAATGCGATCATTTCTTTTATCGATCTTTTGTTTTTTATCCTTATTACAATTTGGTCAAACTTCCATTAAAGGCCCTTGGACCATTGCAGGAGGAGTAAGTTCAAATAATGGTTTTAAAGGATCATCGTGTATTAATTTGAGATATATATCGCCAAGGTTCAAATGGAGTGAAGAATATATACCGGAAGAGGAAATTAATCCTGAAAAATTCAAGAACATGCGTTTGATGCTGGAGTTTATTTACAATCCACCATTAAAAGTTTTATGCGCGGGACTTAATGCACAATACCGTTTAATGCGATTAAAAAAACTAAGTTTAAACATAACCGGAGGATTAAAATTTCTTTTTGTACCAGGACCAGATTTTGTAAGCCCAAGTTACAGGCCCGGGCACAAAGATGAAGGCTATTATATGAATATGGGTTTAATGTGTCAGCTTGATCTTAGAATAATAGCGCCTTTTGTGGAGTTTGGAGGCGACTACATATTAACTGTTGGCACTGAAGTAAATTTTCATAAGATCTACAGAAAACCTAAGAGTAGGTATAATTTACGCAAACGCTCGGTTGAGAATAATTAATCCAAAAAACTCTGCACTGCCAGCTCATAGCTTTTTAAACCAAAACCACTAATGCTGCCTTTACATTTTCCTGCAATTAAAGATATTTTGCGATAATCTTCGCGCGCAAAAATATTGCTGATATGAACTTCAATAACCGGTGTTTTAATGGCTGCAATGGCATCGCCAATAGCAACCGAGGTGTGTGTATAACCACCGGCATTTAAAATAATGCCATCGTAACTAAAACCTAATTCCTGAATTTTATTAATGAGTTCGCCCTCTACATTACTTTGGTAATATTCAAAAGCAATATGCTTGAACTTTGATTTAAGATCGTGCAAAAAGCTATCAAAACTCTCGTGTCCATAAATACCCGGCTCACGTTGCCCTAAAAGGTTTAAATTTGGTCCGTTGATAATAGCGATTTTCATATGGCAAAGGTAATAAACCTTATCTTTTTTACAATTTAATACCCCGACTTTATCACATTTCTGAAACTTGTAAAATTCTATGGAAAATCGTAACTTTACTCAAAATGTCCTTAAAACATGAATTACAAAATGTCATTTCAGGAAATGGATCGGTTAGGAATGGAAAAACTATCCAAGCAATTACCTTCTACCTTAGAGGAGAAAAGAAAGCAATTTCAGGATCTGAAAAAGGGAAGCTCATCAAAGAGCAAGAAACGCAAGCACTCTTAAGATTTATTAATCAGAATAATTTGTGGTATTCTGATTTTGACGAGTCAAAATACATTGGTGAAGGGGCTGAACAGAGAATTTATGAATTTTCAGACCCCAATTTCGTTCTCAAATTAAACGATTCTATTTTTTATGAATTATGGGAGGACTACTTTAATAGTCTTTTGATCCATAATTTTTTCTTTCCACATTTAGCTTATGAATTGCTTGGATTTTATAGACCCAACGATAAATTGTTTGCGGTCGTCAAGCAAGCCTTTGTTCGATCGACAGAGAATACTGATCTGATAAATGTTAAAGAATTTTTGTCGGCAAATGGATTTATAAATAAGAAAGAGAATGATTATTATCATCCAAAACTTGGAATAATCTTCGAAGATCTTCATGATGAAAATGTATTGACGGAGGATGGTGCTTTACAATTCATAGATACGGTGTTTTTTCTTACTCCTTTATTTTATGAACAGGATTAAAAAATAGTAGAATTTTAATTAATTCAGAATCTGAGCAATTGGGACACATATTTAATTCGGTTCAAGCAGTATTTGCAATTGGAGCGCTCGTTGTCTAAAAACTCCATAGAAGCGTACTCCGATGATCTTATTAAACTAAAACAATACACTGAGCTCTTTTTAAAAGGAAAAAGCCCTGATAAATACACCTATAAGCAATTACTAAAGTTCATAGAGTGGCTTTCGGAACTCGGAATCTCGGCTTCTTCGCAAGCGCGCGTGATATCTGGCATAAAAGCCTTTTATAAATTTTTGGTTTTAGAAATTAATGACGGAAAAAATCATCAAAAAATCGGCATGATAAGGTTATCTGCGATTGATTTTATTAATCGCAGCATGTGCGTTGGCGGAGATATCGCCGAAGAATTTGCCGG
>CAYYUS010000299.1:0-4307 GCA_964474925.1 uncultured Akkermansia sp.
GCTAAATTATTTGATCTTTTACTTCATTTAAAAACAATGGACCCCCAATATAAAAATCAAGGGGTGGGCGAACTCATGACCCGGAGGATCGATAAAATGAAGCAGTACATTCTTGATAAATTACCGGATGAATGCGGGGTGTATTATTTCTTCAATAAAAAGCACGAGATCATTTATATTGGTAAAAGCGTAAATGTATATACCCGAGCTCTTGGACACTTTAATAGTAAAGAACACAAAAGCCAAAAAATGCTTAACGATCTTTATCAGGCCGACTTTAAACCCGCCGGAAGTGAATTGATTGCCTTATTAATGGAGGCGGAGGAGATCAAAAAACATAAACCAAAGTATAATCGCATGCGTAAAGCCGATCTTTTTACACATTGCATCGATTGGTTTAATAACGATGACGGCATAATAAGTTTTAAAATTGTTGAAAGTGGGGAGTCTGAAAATGCCCTATGTTCCTTTGTGAGCTATTTAAGCGCCCGCGAAAAACTCGAATCGTGGATAGATGATCACGCGCTTTGTATGAGATATACAGGTTTAACCAGCGAAGATGCCGTATGTTTTAACCATCAAATTAAAAAATGCAATGGCATTTGTAATGGCGAAGAGGAAATAGAGGACTATAATAAACGTGCGAATGAGATATTGGAGGAATATATTTTTAAAGATCCCAACTTTGTTCTGATTGATAAAGGACGAAACCACGAAGAAAGATCGCTTGTTCTTATTGAAAATGGTCACTTTGCTGGCTATGGCTATATTGGCGAATCGGACACCTTTAGTAATATAGAAGAGGCAAAAAGCTATATTAATACAGTAAATTATTACCCGGATGCCGATGATCTTGTAAGAGGATGGTTAAAAAAGAATAAAATAAAGAAAATAGTATTCTCAAAAAAAAAGGAGCAAGGAACTTTTGAAGAAAATGAGTAATTTCAATGTATTAAACTTTAAGCTATGAGCGATAAACTCCCAAGACGAAATTTTATTTCACGCTTATCATTAGCGATCACTTCTGCATTAGCTATTCCGGTGAGCGGCGTGGCCAATGATCTTAAAAAAACACTTAAACTAACAGGTATGGATCCTATCATTAAAATAAAACCATTAGGCTTTCAATGGGAAACTGCCGACCCTTTTTTGTTTTGCGTACATCACGAAGATAAATTTCCTGTAGGAAATGAAGTGATGGGACCATCTACCAATTATTTAAAAGGACGTCACATGGGCGATGACTTTATAATTAAAGATGGTTTTAGAATGTATCATGGTAAAACCGTTCCGGGTTTTCCGGGTCATCCGCACAGAGGTTTTGAAACTATTACGGTTGTGCGTCAAGGAATTGTTGATCACGCCGATTCAATGGGCGCATCCGGAAGATATGGTAATGGAGATGTGCAGTGGATGACCGCCGGAAAAGGTGTTCAGCATTCGGAAATGTTTCCATTAATAAGTAAAGAGAAGGAAAACCCAATGGAACTTTTTCAGATCTGGCTTAATTTACCAAAGAAAAATAAAATGGTAGAGCCGCATTTTAAAATGTTATGGAAAGAAGCTATTCCAAATTACAAACATACCGATGCCAAGGGAAAAGAAACCGTAATTGAAGTTATTGCAGGGCAAATTGCCGATAAAAAAGCACCAACTCCTCCTCCTGATTCGTTGGCGGCTGATACAAAAAATGAAGTAGCTATTTGGAATATTAAAATGAGTGCGGGGGCAACATACACCTTGCCTAAGGCCTCGGAAGGCATTAATCGCACTATTTATCATTACGAAGGCGATAAACTTATGGTGGCCGGAACAGATGTTCCAAAATACAATGCGGCCGAACTTTTACCCAATGTGGAAACCGTTTTGGTAGCCGGTGAAGAAGGCGCAAGTGTTTTAGTTCTCCAAGGAAAACCAATTGGAGAGACCGTGATACAATATGGTCCTTTTGTAATGAATACCAAAGAAGAGATCAATCAAGCATTTGAAGATTATCATAAAACACAATTTGGCGGATGGCCTTGGCCTAAATACGATCAGGTACATGGGCGCGAAAAAACACGTTTTGCCAAACACGCTGATGGGAAAGAAGAGATAAAAACAAGCTGATGAGGTATTTTGTTTTTATAATTCTTGCATGTTCGGCATTTTCTATGTCGTCGCAATCTGTTGGAAAAAAACTCATCGGTAAATGGACATGGATAGAAACTTCAGGCGGTTTTGCAGGTGAGATCACAAACCCTAAAACCGAAAAATGCGAAGTGCAAATAGAGTTCACTAAAAATAAAATGTTTAGTGAGTGGAAAGATAAGCAAACTGTAAACTGTCAGAAATATTTTATTAAAACAGGAAAAAGCATGTTCTCAGAACAAGCGCAACCCATTATTACCTATGTGCCAAAACCCGGAAATAAGATCACGCTTATGTCAGATTCATTTGAATTTAAAGGTAAGGACACACTTATCTTAAAAAATGAATGTCATGATTGTTACACAAGGATCTTTGTGCGCAAAAAATGAAAGTGATCGAGACCGAACGTTTGATCCTAAGGGAATTTGAAACTACCGACAGCGAATTCATCATTAAACTTTTAAATACCGAAGGTTGGTTGCGTTATATTGGCGATCGTTATGTAAAGGATCCAAAACAGGGAGTTGAATTTATTGAAGGAAGATTAAGGCCAAGTTATACCGAGTATGGTTTTGGATTTTATTTGGTAGAGTTAAAAAGTAATAAAGAGCCGGTAGGAATGTGTGGATTGGTAAAACGCGATGGTTTGGATAATGTAGATATTGGCTATGCTTTTTTACCTGAGAATTTCGGTAAGGGATATGCTTATGAATCTTCTTTAGCAGTTGTAGAGTTTGCAAAAAACAAATTGAAATTAAAAGCGCTGGATTCGATCACAATGAGTATCAATGAACCTTCTATAAAATTATTAGAACGCCTTGGATTCAGTTTCAACAAAAATATTCTTTTGAAGGGAGAGGAGTTGATGTTGTATAGGAAGGTGTTTTGATTTGTCCCGTAAATAAGGTTTATGAACCCCCTTATGAACCGAGTTTTTTTGTTTTGCCCCTCTGGGGCAATTTCGTTTTCGCTCAGATGATTTAAAGATGTTTGGCTCCTCTGGAGCCATTGTTCGATCTAGTGGTCCCGGAGGGACCAAATATTTTTAAAAACAAAAAACACACAATAAAAACGGCCCCAGAGGGGCCGAACACTTATTTTGATCACTTATCATTCCAACGATAGCTCTCTTGTTCCAATCCTAAAATATCAATGATCCTATCGGCTACTGTTGCAGCAAGATCTTCAAATGTTTTTGGTTTCGAATAATAGGATGGTGAAGCGGGGAGGATGATTCCGCCGGCCTCTGTAACCGTTTTCATATTATTGATATGGATCAAACTCAAAGGTGTATCGCGCGTAACGCAAATTAATTTACGGCGTTCTTTTAAAATAACATCGGCCGCGCGGGTTATTAAGTCGTTACTCATGCCACAGGCAATGCGCGATAATGTGCCCATGCTGCATGGACAAATTACCATCATATTGTATTTTGCAGAGCCTGAAGCAAAGGGAGCCATAAAATCACTCTTGCCCCAAATTTTAAAAGGGTACTTCTTGTAATCTTCGTTATCCAATTCTAATTTCCAAACTTCTTTGGCATTATCGCTTAATACAATACCTATCTCTTTATATTGTTGAGGTATCTTGCTAAGTTTATCTAGTAATACTTTAGCATAAATACTTCCGCTGGCGCCTGTAATGGCGATGATTATTTTATGGTTGGACTGGCTCACTTTTCTTTTTGGGATGAATTTCGTAAATAATATACGCGCTTAAAATATTATTGTATAATCCTTTATTAAAAAAACGCGCAACCGGATTTGGAAAGAATACAAGATTGGCCGTTTGTCCGTAATTAAGAATGGGCATGAAGGAATTGTTGGTTCTAACTTCAACCAACCACTTGCCTTTTATTTTCCTTCCTAATCCAAAATTTACTGCATATTCAAAACTATTGAAATTGTACAGGTCACTATAATCAATGCCGTTAATTTTAGCCTTGTAATTAAAAAGGTAGGCAAACGATGGACCCAATGTGATAAAATATTTTGAATTAGCTTTTACATTCATAAGTAAAGGGAGTTCAATATAATCAAGGTCTATCTTTGAAAATCTGAAAAAATCGACGAGATATTTAGCAAAGTTCCTGAAAACCTCGCGGGTCGTACTTTTTATAACTACGTCATCCCAGGAATCGCCATAGATAACCTTGAGGTTATTTATGACGGCATTAC
>CAYYUS010000300.1:0-4307 GCA_964474925.1 uncultured Akkermansia sp.
TCCTGATTTTTGTATGGCTATTTTTAGTTTCATAGTTTATTTCTTTCAAATGGTTTTATAATAAGTCGTAATGATTGGTCGGATGTAAAATACTTCCACATCCAATTGATAAATACAATGAATTTGTTTTTAACACCGAGTATAAGCATTAAATGTAAGAACATCCAAAATAGCCATGCAAAGAACCCTTGGAAACTGAATTTAGGAAGATCAACCACGGCCATATTTTTTCCAACAGTTGCCATAGAGCCTTTGTTAGTGTATTCAAATTCTGTCATTGGCTTGTTGTTCTTAGCATTCAATAAATTTTTATATAAATGGCTGGCCTGATCATTAGCAACTGTTGCAACTTGTGGTTGTCCGTTTGGATAGTTTGGGCTTGTCATTAATGATACATCACCAAGTGCAAAAATATCTTTATAGCCTTCTACCTGCGAAAAGCGATCTACTTTAATACGATTTCCACGAGTGATCACTTCGGGGTTTAATCCTTCTATGGTATTGCCTTTAATTCCGGCAGCCCAAACAACCGTTCGCGTTGGAATTGATTTTCCATTATTGAATTTTACTTCTTGGCCATTGTAATCGGTAACTTGAGTAGAGGTAAAAACATTCACGCCTAATTTTTCTAAGTATTCTTTGGATCTTTTGGATGAGATCTCGCTCATGGAACCAAGCGTTTTGTCGCCCGATTCAACCAAATAGATATTCATTTTTTTAAAATCAATTTCGGGATAATCTTTTGGTAGGATCTTCTTTTTCATTTCGGCTAATGCTCCCGAAACCTCAACGCCGGTTGGACCTCCACCTACGATCACAATATTTAGGTACTCTTGCTTTTTTTCTGTTGGAACATTTAGTGCCTTCTCAAAATTACTTAGAATGAAATTACGTAAGTATAAAGCTTCTGAAACCGATTTCATTGGCACCGCATTATTTTGAATAGCTTCATTGCCAAAAAAATTGGTGGTGCAGCCCGTTGCGATCACTAAATAATCAAAAGCGTATGTATTGTAAGCTGTAACTAGATTTTTATTTTGAGCATCTATTTTTGTTACTTCTTCATTACGTATGTGGAAGTTAACTTTATTTTGAAATAGCTTTCTTAAGGGAAAAGAAATGGAAGATGGTTCTAAGCCACTTGTAGCTACTTGATAAAATAGTGGTTGAAATTGAAAGAAATTATTCTTGTCGAATAACCAAACTTCAAAGTCTTTTCCACTAAGCTCACCTGCCAGTTTAATTCCGGCAAATCCACCACCTATTATTGCAATTTTTTTCATGTTCAGTTTTTGTATCAAATAAAAAAAGGCTTACCAACTGGTAAGCCTTCGCATATAGTTAATACACTATCATTACGACCTACCGTTTAACAGAGAATAATGATGATGTAATTGATTTTTCACGAAACAAATGTAAGGCTTTTATTTATATCTCCAAATTATTATTCCACAAGTAGATCTGAAGCCGCAGGTAATATCACCTTTTCCCATAGGGCGTATTCTTTGGCCGAGGGGTGTAAGCCATCGGCCGCTATTAGATCAGGCTTACCTTTCATGCCTTGGGTCATTAGAAATATATCTACAAGTAGTATTTTTCTTTTTACTGCTTCTGATTTTATAATGTCATTAAATTCTGTGATCCCTTGTGTGATGTTTCTTCCGCCTCCATACAAGCTTCCTTGAGGAGTGGCTCCAAAATCGGGAATGGTAATTAGTATAATGCGTCTCTTGCCTATTTTTTTCTCTACATGATCAATGATATAATTCAAATTTTCATGAAACTCTTCTGCGCTAACTTCTCTTACCCAATCATTCACTCCAATTAAAATGGTGGCAAAATTGCAATCTGATTTATCAAACTTTGGTAATTCAATATCAATGAGATTTTGAGTTGTATAGCCATTTTTTGAAGGGTTAAACAACAGCTCTGTCTTTATGCTTTTTTCATTAAGGTGTTTTGTTAGGATGCTTGGCCACGATTCGGCCTCAGTTGCTCCTGTGCAAACGGTATAGGAATCGCCTAAGGGCACGTATTTAATGATATCCTTAATTGGCATATTACTCTTATTAAAGGAGGTAAATAGAGCTATAACAGTGAAGCATATGAACTTATACATAGTAACAAAGTAAGGTATTTGAAATGTTAATTCCCTGCAAGTGAAGTTTTTTTTCTCTATTTTTAATTTTACTAAACTTAAAAAACATCTCTATGAAAAGAAACATTTACTTATTTACGATTTTTTTGATAATAGGGTTTGCAGGAAAAGCGCAAACTCAGTTTTGGTTAGAGGATTTTGGAACCAGCCTTTGTTCTTCTACACAAGGAACTGTATTTACCTCAACTAACGGAGCTTGGACAGGATCTGTTACCGGAACTCATCAAGCGTTAGCGAACGCATGGTGGGTTAGCTCTTTAGAGGCAGGAATGGGTGTTGGAAATTGTGGCGATGGTTGTTTATCAAATCCAACCTTAATGAATCGTACGATGCATATTTCATTGAATCCTTCATTTGGCGATCTTGGCGCGGCGTATCTTGCAGGTGCCGGAGCAAGTTCTAACATAAGGGTACAATCGCCAACAATTAACTGTAGCGGTAAAACAGGTATTGCTATGAATTTGAAATATATTATGTGGGGAATAGTAAATCAGGATTTTTGTGAGTTAATGTATTCGGCCGACAATGGCGTAACATGGTCAACTCTAGGAATTCCTCCGCAAACACCTACCGCTTCATGCGCCGGTCAAGGTTTGTGGACCGCACACTCAGTTAATTTACCGGTTTCGGCAAATAATAATGCTACTGTAAAAGTGGGTTTTAGATGGCAAAATATCAATGCAACCGGCGCTGATCCATCAGTAGCTGTAGATGATATTGCTTTAACTTATACTGCCATATCTACTCCTTCGCTAACACCAACATTTTCGTTACAAGCAACTATTTGTAGAGGCGACTCAACGCAAGTTACGGCAAACACAGGAACAAATGTAGCAAGTGGTTATACATGGAGCGCTGTTCCGGCAGGACCAATTTTTTCGGCACCAAATGCTTCGGTAACATATATTGAATTTAATACAGCAACAAATTACACTATTACTTTAACTGCAACTTCAGGAACAATGATCGGTTCAGTAAGTCATTCTATTGTTGTGAATCCAACACCAACAATTACCGCGTCTTCTTCTACCAACGCAATTTGCAATGGTAATTCGGCGGTACTTACAGCTTCGGGAGGTATAAATTATACGTGGACCCCTGGAAATATGACCACAAATCCGGTTACAGTTTCCCCAACTATTACTACCATGTATCAAGTTGTTGGTACAAATTCTTTTGGATGTAAAGGATATGGTTCTGTAAATATTACCGTAATTCCTAAGCCAACAATTGGCGTAAGTTCAACTACTATGAATGTATGTATTGGGTCTTCAGCAACAATAACTGCAACAGGCGCTTCAACCTATTCGTGGGCTCCAAACAGTTCATCGTTGGCAATGGTAGTTGTTTCTCCAAGTGTTAATACAACTTATACCGTTGTTGGAACATCATCGGCAGGCTGTACAAATACAAATACAATAACTATCACTACTTCTACTTGTACCGGTGGCGGGGTTGGATTGAATAGTTATTCGGCAAATGAATTACAGTTTAGTGTATTCCCTAATCCTGTAAAAGATAAAATGATCATTAAAGTGGGTTATATGAATATGAGTAATGTAAAAGTTGAATTGTTTGATATAGTTGGTAAAAAACTATTCGAGCAAAACTTCAACAGCTAAGCTGCCGGAACGGAGCAAAGTATTCAAGTAAGCAGTTTGCCTAAAGGCGTTTTCATTTTACAGATGAATGTAGATGGTAAATCTCAAAAAGCAATACGACTCGTAAAGGAATAAGAAAACAGGAATTTAAAAGAGGCTCTCGAGATATCGAGAGCCTTTTTTGTTTTAATTCAGTATCAATTTTTTTGCAGCGCTCTCTTTTGGTTTTGAAACAGCATTGATCTCTTCGCCAACTATCCCAATAAATAACTTGTTTTGAATAAGGTATGCTTTGTTCTTTATGATATTATTAAGATCAATTGTTCCGATCACATAATTGTACTCGCTTCCTGTATATCTTTCTGAAATGCTTTGGAACTCAAATTTCTTAAGATCCTCTTCATTATTGTAACGTAAATACACTTTAAGCAATGCATCGTTTGTGAATTTAAGATCAGGACTTTGCTTTTTTTTTTTGTATTCGTTTTTATAACCATATCTCAATGCAGAGATATCAGATAGAACAGCAGCGCCTGTGGGATTTCCGC
>CAYYUS010000301.1:0-4294 GCA_964474925.1 uncultured Akkermansia sp.
GGCCGAATCAGTAAAATTAATGGGCGTTAAGCACTGCGTAATTACCAGTGTTGATCGCGACGACTTAAAAGATGGTGGTTCTATTATTTGGGCCGAAACTATAAAAGCGATCAGAGAAATTAGTCCCGAAACAAAATTTGAATGCCTCATTCCCGATTTTGCAGGTAAATGGGAAAATTTACAACGCATTATTGATGTTAAACCTGATATTGTTTCGCACAATATTGAAACTGTTCGAAGATTAACTGCACAAGTTAGAATTCAAGCTAAGTACGATCGCAGCATGGAAGTGTTGAAACGTTTGGATGAAGCGGGCGTAAAAACAAAATGCGGTTTAATGGTTGGTCTTGGCGAAACAGAAGAAGAGATCATTGAAACAATTGATGATCTGGCCAACGTAAAAGTGGATGTGCTAACAATAGGACAATACCTTCAACCAACAACAAAACATCTTCCTGTGGCACGTTTTGTGCACCCCGATGAATTTAAAAAGCATAAAGAGTATGCATTGTCAAAAGGTTTCCGATTTGTTGAGAGTGGGCCTTTGGTGAGATCTTCTTACCATGCAGAAAAGCATATTTTTTAGAGATCCTTTATCACCTCAAATCCTTCAAAACTTCCTATAATTCCCAAACCTGTAACTTCAGCTGCAATTCCTTTTAATTTTATCTTCCCTGCAATTTGATTAATTGTAGCGCCCGAATCCACCTGATCATCTATCACGATCACATGTTTAAAATGTCGGGTTTCTGAAACCACATAGGTATTATCTGCATTTCTGATCTTATTTTCTATTTTGTGAATAGAAGATTGTGGTAAAGGTATAAGACCATTTATTTTTTTTATCTCAATGTGCGGTAACGATAAATTCAAATTGTTCTTTAAAAATTTCATGAATTGCATATCGCGTCCAATAGTTGGTGGCACAAACGCAACCGCATCTGCTTTTTGATCTTTTATAAAAGTATGGATCCTTTCTTTTACTTCTTCAATGAGTATATTCATTAAAAATGTGCTTTGTCCTTGTTTAGCGTAATGAAGAAGTGTGGCCAAAGGCGTTCTTCCTAAAGGTTGAATAGAGTCAAAGGCAAAATAAAAAAGATTATCGGGCCAAACTTTATCAAAAGCTTTGTTGTGTAGCAGTTTTTCGGTGGCATTTATTTTTCCCTTTTTATCGTAATACTTTTCGAGGGCATAAAAATTAGAATTTAGCTCCACGTAGGTTCTTTCGAAGGGGAGGTCCTTTTCCTGGCAAAAGTAGGTGAGGGCTTCTATTCCTCGCAATAATTTTCCGGTTTGGGTAACAATAAGGCATTGATCCTCTAAAAACTGAGTTTGCTTCTCGGTAAGCACCGGGATCGTTAAAATTGGCTTCTCGGGCTGTTGTTCAATTAAACGATAGCTTGTTTTGGGCGTTCGGCCTAGTTTTCGCACTGTTTTCTCATCAATTAGCTTTAACAGAGCTAAGTGTACCATTTGCTTAGACGCACTTGTTTTTGATACTATCTCTTTAACAGATAGCTCATTACATTCTTCCAAGAGTTCAATAATATGTTCTTTGATTGTCATTAGATTATATACTATTAATAGTCAAATATAAGTATATAATCTTATTCTGCAAAACGTCATATTAAACCGTTTTAGATTGCTTGCGATTTCTGCAAATTTTGGGCCCAAAATTGGTTTCCCAAAACCATGTCAAAGTCCTCATTTTCACTAGGAAGATGCTAATTTCAGACTTCGAATAAAAAACGTTCAAAAAAACTTGGTGGATGAAATTAATTGTCTATCTTTGCCGTCCCTATTCAAAAAAATGTGTTTGGATAGAGTAAAATTAAATACAAAAAGAATAAGATGCCTACGATATCACAACTAGTAAGAAAGGGCCGCAAAAAGGCGGTTAACAAGAGCAAATCTGCTGCGTTAGACTCATGTCCACAACGTCGTGGTGTTTGTACTAAAGTGTACACAACAACGCCTAAAAAACCAAACTCAGCAATGCGTAAGGTGGCTAAGGTGCGTTTAACTAACAAGCAAGAAATCATCGCCTACATCCCAGGAGAAGGGCATAACCTACAAGAACACAGTATCGTTTTGGTACGTGGTGGTCGTGTAAAAGATCTTCCGGGTGTTCGTTACCATATTGTACGTGGTAGCTTAGACACTGCAGGTGTTGAAGGTCGTAAACAACAACGTTCTAAATACGGAGCAAAACGTCCTAAAGCTGGTGCTGCAGCTGCAACAGCTAAGAAAAAATAATTAATAGCAAAAGATAGTATACAATGAGAAAAAGTAAAGCCAAAAAACGCGTATTGTTACCTGATCCGATCTTTAATGATGTATTAGTAACTCGTTTTTTAAATAATTTAATGTACGACGGAAAAAAGAACACTGCTTCTACAATTTTCCACGATGCAATTGAAACTGTTGCAAAACGTACAACTGAAGATGGATTAGAAGTGTTTAAGAAAGCACTTGCAAACGTTACGCCTCAAGTTGAAGTGCGTTCTCGTCGTGTAGGTGGTGCTACTTTCCAAATTCCTTCTGAGATCCGTCCTGATCGTAAAGTATCTATGGCTATTAAATGGCTAATACTATATGCACGTAAACGTAACGAAAAATCAATGGCTCAAAAATTAGCCGGAGAGATCGTTGCTGCTGCAAAAGAAGAAGGTGCTGCTTTTAAGAAGAAAGAAGACGTACACAAAATGGCAGAAGCTAACAAAGCATTTTCACACTTTAGATTCTAATAAATAAAATGAGCGACTTAAGATATACAAGAAACATTGGGATCGCAGCCCATATTGACGCAGGAAAAACAACCTGTACTGAGCGTATATTATATTATACAGGTGTTAATCACAAAATTGGTGAGGTACACGACGGTGCTGCAACTATGGACTGGATGGCGCAGGAGCAAGAGCGTGGTATCACGATCACTTCAGCGGCTACAACCTGTTTTTGGAAATACCGCGATAATAGCTACAAAATTAATATCATTGATACACCGGGTCACGTGGATTTTACCGTAGAGGTAAATCGTTCACTTCGTGTATTAGATGGTTTAGTATTTTTATTCTCTGCCGTTGATGGTGTTGAACCACAATCAGAAACTAACTGGCGTTTAGCAGATAATTATAATGTAACCCGTATTGGTTTCGTTAATAAAATGGACCGCCAAGGTGCAGACTTTTTAAACGTGGTAAAACAAGCCCGCGAAATTTTAGGAGGTAATGCAGTTCCATTACAATTACCAATTGGTGCTGAAGAGCATTTTATTGGTGTGGTTGACTTGATCAATAATCGTGGTATTGTTTGGAATGAAGAAGATAAAGGAATGACCTTTAAAGAAGTTCCTATTCCGGACGACATGAAAGAAGATGTGGCTCATTGGAGAGAGAAGATGTTGGAAGCCGTTTCTGATTTTGATGATAAGATAATGGAGAAATTCTTTGAAGCTCCTGAAACCATCACTGAAAGAGAAGTATTAGACGCTTTGCGTAAAGCTTGCGTTGCAAATAAAATTGTTCCAATGGTTTGTGGTAGCGCCTTTAAAAACAAAGGTGTTCAAACGATGTTGGATCTAGTAATGGAATTAATGCCTAGTCCTTTGGATAAACCGGAAACTAAAGGTATTAATCCTGATACTGAACAAGAAGTTACTCGTAAGCCTGATGTAAAAGAACCGTTCACTGCATTAGCATTTAAAATTGCAACCGATCCATTTGTTGGTCGTTTGTGTTTCTTCCGCGCATATGCCGGTCGTTTAGATGCAGGTTCTTATGTATTAAATACACGTTCAGGAAATAAAGAACGTATCTCTCGTATCTTCCAAATGCATGCTAACAAACAAAATCCTGTTGAATTTATTGAAGCAGGAGATATTGGAGCAGCAGTAGGATTTAAAGATATCCGTACAGGTGATACTTTATGTGATGAAAAACATCCAATTGTATTAGAAGCAATGAATTTCCCTGAGCCGGTGATCGCGATCGCTATTGAGCCTAAAACTCAAGGTGACTTAGATCGTTTAGGCGTAGGTTTAAATAAATTAGCGGAAGAGGATCCAACTTTCCGTATTAAAACGGATGAAGATTCTGGCCAAACCATTATTTCTGGTATGGGTGAGCTTCACTTAGAAATTATTGTTGACCGCTTAAAACGTGAGTTTAAAGTAGAAGTTAACCAAGGTGCTCCACAGGTAGCATACAAAGAGTCTATCACAAGTACTATTGATCACCGCGAAGTTTACAAGAAACAAACTGGTGGACGTGGTAAATTTGCTGATATCCGC
>CAYYUS010000302.1:0-1275 GCA_964474925.1 uncultured Akkermansia sp.
AATAATTATTCTACGGCTCAACTTCTTGAACTTTATAAAGAGATCTTGCAAAAACGATTAGGCGTAGGGCGTTTAGTACTTTTTAGTTTAGATAAAACTTGGGAGTGTTTATTAACCTACGGTATTCCTGATTATGCTAAAGTTCCCGTTTTTGAAGACGTGCTTCTCCAATTCAGCGAAATTGAAACTATTACATACAACAACGGAGAGCTTAGCAAGAGTTTTGAGATCGTAATTCCTGTTTATCATAAAAAAAGTCCGTTAGCCTTTGTATTATTAGGTGATGTTGATCCTGATAAAGTAGAATTAAGTAAATCGGTAAAGCATTTACCTTTTGTTCAAACGCTCACCAATATTATTGTGGTTGCCATTGAGAATAAAAAATTATTCAAATCTAATATTCATAAGGCGCAGATTGATAAAGAATTAGAATTAGCACAAAGCATGCAGGAGATGTTGTTCCCGCATAATTTACCACATTCCGATTCGTTTAATGTAAACGCCAAATATTTACCGCATCAACAAGTGGGCGGCGATTATTACGATTTTATAAAATTAAATAACCACGAATTTATTTTTTGTATTGCCGATGTAAGCGGAAAAGGAGTGAGTGCCGCTATTTTGATGAGTAATTTGCAAGCAACCTTACAGTCGCTTTGTAATTATACGCACAACTTAAAGGACATCATCATTGAGTTGAACAAACGCGTAATTAATAATACCAATTACGAAAAATTTGTTTCTTTCTTTTTAGGAAAGATAAATACAAAGAGTCAGCAGTTAACTTATATAAATGCGGGACACAACGCACCTTTGATCTATAACGAAAAGAAATTCATTGCGTTGAGCAAAGGCACAACTTTGTTAGGAATTCAAGAAGACCTACGCGATATTGAAGTGGACATTTTTAATTATGCTTCCGATCTTATTTTGTTTTGTTATACCGATGGATTAACCGATACGATCAATAATAATGGTGATTCGCTAACTATTGAAAGTGTAAAGGAATGTATTGAAAGTAAAAAGAGTGGATCACCCGAAGCGATCAATAATGCTGTTTTAGATCTTGCGATGGATTATAAGGGAGAGCAGGATTTTACTGATGATATTGCATTGCTTACTTTAAAGCTGACTGATCTTATTTTTTAGAGGCATTTAACCACGGAGTACATAGAATTACACACAGAGGTTCATAGAGAATAGCTGTATTTAAAATTACGCGGTTAGTGAGCTCCATGAACATCTATGTAAACCTCCGTGAAGCGCTTTAGCGCT
>CAYYUS010000302.1:1285-4289 GCA_964474925.1 uncultured Akkermansia sp.
CTAAGGTTGCTCTTTTTGCTCTTCTCCCTTATGAAAAAGATCAATGCAAAGCATGATCGAAAGGAAACTCCAGAATGGAAGTGATAATTTATCGGTATCTAAAAAGTTATTGATGAATCCGTGAATGAAATAGGTTACCAATCCAAGAAAAACACCGGTCCCCAATATTTTTATCTCAGGATCCTTTGTTTCTTTAAATAACCTGTATCCAAAATTAAATACATAGAACATCAAGCATAATACGATCAATAATCCAGGTAAGCCTTCCTCGGCTAATGGTCCAAGATATTCGCTATGGGCATTACCGTTTGTTCCAAAGTTGGTACTGATAACGGTTTTTTGACTGCTTAATTGATAAGGCGCATACATGAACATGTAAGTTCCCGGTCCCCAACCAAACACCGGCATATCTTGCCACATGCGCACAGCACAACTCCAGCGATTTAAACGTTCAAGGTTTGATGCATCCGTAGAAATATTCGCTACCGATTCAATATTATTTAAAAAGCCTTCTTCGGCATCGGTATTGTTTCTTCCTAAGGCAATTAAAATATCATCTTGAAAACTGAACATCAATACACCAAACGTGAATAACACAGTAATAAGAACTTTAAAATTGAACTTCATTATAAGCGTTATAAATACTGCAAAAGCAACAGCTACTCCTAACCACGCTGCGCGGGCATAAGACAATGTTACTGCTACAATAAATAGAATTAATAGAAACAAATACATCATTTTATTGAAACGGTTGATGCTTTTCATTACTAAAAACGAAACTAAAACAGGAATAAACATGGCCAATGCAGCACCGTAAGCCGTGTGATCATTATAAAATGGACTCATAACCCAATCGGCCGATTTGTGATCGAAGCCATATTTGGAGTGTGTAAAAATGGTGTACGCACATACGATGGCTAACGAGATCATGTACGCTGAAAGAAAAGGAACAATGTTCTTTTTATTCTTGAATAAATAATTAGCCAAAAAATAACAGCTAAACAAGAACCAACAACGCGAGATCAAGAATTTAAGCGAGATGAGAACGTCTTCGCTGGTAAGCATGGTAACAAAGATCCAGAAGAGCTGAATGTAAATGATGATTGTTAAGGGATGGAAATTTATTCGCCGATCGTAATTATTGGTGTAAACCTTATTTAAGAAATACAAAAGCATGAGTCCGGCCATTAATGGCTCTGCCGGTAAACTTAAATTAACCGTACCATAGTAACCCAATTCTTTCAGCGAGACGGAAAGGGGAGTGATAAAAGCCAGTAAAAAAAGTAAGCTTTGTAAATTATAAATGGCGTAGTAACCAATGATCAAAATAAATGGTATGGCATTATACTCAAAGAAATAATCGCGTTTCTTTACCAAAACATATACGTTGCCAATAACAAATAAAGCAACCAGTAAATAAAGTATGTATGTCTTACTAAGCTTCTTGAGCATTTTTTCTAATACGCATTCTGAAACGAATCATAATAACAACGATGCAAAAAATGAACGTTGACAAACTCGCTACAATAATGAACATCGATCTTACCGGGTAACAACGCTTATCGGTTAATGTAGGATGCGAAATGATAGAGAAGAAGGTAAGATCTCCTGAATAATCCATATAGAATTTATCGCGCTTGTAAACTATGCGTCCGTAAGATTTAGCAAGACCTTTTATTTTCTCGCTGTATTCTTTTTGTTTTAGTTTTTTGATCTTCTTACCTTTCCCTTTTCCATCCTCACCCTTTACATCTTTCTCGTTGCCATTGGCATCAATGTAGATCTCATCATTTTTAGCAAGGTTCAATAAGGAGTCAATAGACTCATTTTGTTTCTTTATTGTTTTACCGGCATTGTTGATGTACTGGTAAAGAATGAATTTTTTATTATTCTTGATATGCTCGTTAGTAAGCGCTAAGATCCCACCGTTGATCTCTTGTGCTTTTAAACGATCATGATCCTTTACAATGATCTCTACCGACTCGAGCATGGTAGGCGAGATGCTGATATAATCTTTGTAATAATAATCAAACAGCGCTCTTCCATTTTTATCGGTAAGTGTATCAATACCCCAATACTGGAATAATTTATATTTTTCGGCCAATTGCATTTTCACGTCGCTACTTGTGAAATATTGGATCAATTGTTCGGTAGTCGACTCATCCGAAGTAGGGTATAAGTTCACCGGCGCTACAACCGTTACTGATTTATAAAGAGGTGTTATCATATACGTAGAGGCTGCTGTAACGGCTGCCACCACAAAAATGATGATCGCTATCTTCCATTTGTGCGACCAGATCTCTATGAACAAATCTTCTGTTTTATTAAATTCTGCCATCGTGTCAATTTTTGGTACAAATACTTTTTGGGTTTGTTGTACTGGTTTGATGTCTTGTTTTAACTGTTCTTTTAATTCTTGTATTTCTTTTTTAAGTTCTAGTATTATTTCCGGTGGTATGGTGCTTCCGCTTGCTTTCTTTAGATCTTCTTCTGCTAATTTTTGCGGCCGTACTTCCTTCTTAAAATCCCTGACCACTTTCGTGGTAAGCCATGTCAGTCAGCCATTATCCAATTTAAATTTTGCGATATTCTCTTTGAACATCAAAATGATAAAAGTGAGAATAAAAGTAGAAAGCAATGTTATCAAAACAATAAGTGTTTTAATTGGGCGCGCTTTGAATTCATCAGGAACTCCTTTTTCAACTATTTGTAAGAATGGAATATATTTATCCTTATTGACCAAAGCCTCATCATACTTTGCTTTGATTACAGGAAATTTAAATCTGTATTTTCTTAAATTCTCACTTACATGTAAATAAGCACCACCATATTTTTTTAAATTATTTAATTTTTCTTCCAGAACTTTTGCAGTGGTACTATTGCCTTTTTCAAGAGCCTTGGCATAACTTTTTGTATAAGCTTCTACATCTTCTTTATAATCAAGGATGCCAAGGTTGCGAAGCGCTTGCAAACTATCTTCCATTTCGTTCATGTTGGCAATGGT
>CAYYUS010000303.1:0-4283 GCA_964474925.1 uncultured Akkermansia sp.
TGAATGGTATTTTAAAAAATTTGGAGTTGATGTAAGAAGTATCAGATATCCTGGTTTAATTGGCTGGAAGGGCGCGCCGGGAGGGGGTACAACCGATTATGCAGTGCATATTTTCTACGAAGCCCTCAAAAATGGCACCTATGAGTGTTTTTTGAGCGAAAACACCACTTTACCCATGATGTGCATGGAAGATGCTATAAGGGCAACAATTGAGCTAATGCACGCCCCAAGCGATAAAATTAACATTAGAGGAAGCTATAATTTGGCAGGATTATCATTTGATCCTAAACAAATTTCAGATGAGATAAAAAAGCATATTCCTAATTTCAAGATCACCTATAAACCCGACTTCAGGCAGCAAATAGCCGACAGTTGGCCAAAAAGTATCGACGACCGCGAAGCCCGCCAACACTGGGGTTGGAAGGAAAAGTACAATTTAGAATTGCTAGTAAGCGCAATGTTTAGCAATCTAAAAACTAAAGTATGATAAAAATCATCAAAAAACCTGTTTTTTTGTAACCCTGACCCTCATCTGCCGTAAGAAAAGATAGAACAAAGTACACAACGGCACTTATCGATAAAATCAATTAATTAAGCTAAAAAACATTTCATATTGTTAAACTATTATTAAATTTGAGATAGGTATGAAAAAACTATTACCAATATTTTTGCTAACATCATTCATAGGTCTTGCGCAATCGCAAACTTTTGAAGTGGTTGGCACCGACACTCTCAATAAAATTGATGCAGTGGGTAAAAAGCAAGGCAAGTGGATACTGAGAGGTAAACACAAGCCTGGCACATGTTTTACCGCAGAGCAAAAGATCGAAGAAGGAAAATACGCCGACAACCGTAAAACGGGTGCTTGGATAGAGTATTTCTGCAACGGTAACATGAAGAACAAATTAACCTTCGTAAATGGTCGACCTGATGGTTACGCTATTATGTACCATGAAAACGGTAAGATCAGTGAAGAAGGTAACTGGAAGATCAATAAATGGGTAGGTAAGTATAAATTATTCTATGAGAACGGACAGGTACAACACGAATTTGCATTTAACGCTGCTGGTAAACGTGATGGTCCCCAAGTATATTTCTTTGATAATGGCCAAAAAGCAATTGAAGGTAATTTTGCCAACGGTAAAGAAAGCGGTTTAATAAAAGAATTTTATGAGAACGGCGATATCAAAGCAGAGAAGAATTACGCAGAAGGAAATGTGGATGTTGCTACTATAAAAGAATTCCAACCTAAAAAACCTTTAGTGAAGAAATCAGAAAATCCTTTGGATAACGCACCAAAAGTAGAAGTTAAACCAGACGAGAAACCGAACGAAGCAGTTGCTAAGAAGGGACCAATTCTTTTAAATGGTAAATTTACATTGTATAATAAGAGCAAGCAGATCACCAAAGACGGGGTCTTTAAGGACAATCGTTTAATGGAGGGTAAAGCCTATATTTATGATGAAAATGGTATCTTAACCCGTGTTAGTATGTACAAAGACGGTATTTATGTTGGTGATACCCAAATCGAAAACTAAGCTTATTTAAAGTATTTTAAGTCCCGACGCTCACCGTCGGGACTTTTTTGTTTATTAGATAAAAGCCCCCTTTTTTTCGCTTAATTTTTTTGGTTCTAAAAAGCTTTAAAACTAGCTTTGATACAACTAACTGAGAATGAAGCAATTTATAACATCCGTTTTTATTTTTTCAACGTGCGCCTTAAGTGCGCAATCGTTTGAATTGTTACCAAATTCTAAAGACACCATTAATTTTATTGACCAAGTTGGAAAAAAACAAGGTAAATGGGTGTTGATGGGAAAACATAAACCGGGTGCTTGTTTTAAGCCCGAACAAAAAGCTGAAGAAGGCGCTTACAAAGAAAATCGTAAGGTTGGAAAATGGAATGAGTTCTATTGCAACGGAAATAAAAAGAATGATCTTACTTTTCAAAATGGCCGTCCTGATGGATATGCCATTATGTATTACGAGAATGGAAATAAAAAAGAAGAAGGAAATTGGAAGAATAACAAATGGGTAGGTGATTATAAATTGTATTACGAGAACGGACAAGTGCAACACGATTTTAATTTCAATGCAGGCGGGAAACGTGAAGGTGTTCAAACTTACAAATACGATAATGGCCAAGTAGCTATTGAAGGAAATTTTGCCAATGGAAAAGAAGCCGGACAGATAAAAGAATATCACGAAAGCGGAGACATTAAAGCCATTAAGAATTATAACAACGGCGATGTAGACGTTGCAAGCATTAAAACATTTGATGCAAAAAAGGAAGTTGCTAAAAAAGATGACGCTGCTAAGTTTGCACCGAGCAAATCACTTACCGAGATCAAGAAAGAGGAAATTGCAAGTACAGGTGTAGGCACTAATAAAAGCGGGGTTGCCTCTTTAAACGGACAGCATATCCTTTATAATAAGAATAAGCAAGTAAGTAAGAATGGAACTTTTAAGGATAATCGTTTAATGGAGGGTAAGGCTTATATCTATGATGATAATGGCCTTCTTAACCGTATTGCGATCTACAAAGATGGGATCTACGTAGGTGATGGAACTGTAGAGAAAGAAAAGTAATCAATCCGCCGCGGCGGACACAATATACATTAAACAAGACGGATAGTATTTCCGTCTTTTTTATTTATCGTATATTTACACTCTTATGCAACCGCTTTTACTATACAATACATTAACTCGCAAAAAAGAAGAGTTCAAAGCTATTAACCCACCGTACGTTGGAATGTATGTGTGCGGACCAACAGTATACAGCGATGTGCATTTAGGAAATTGCCGTACTTTCATTTCATTTGACTTGGTGTATCGTTATTTATTGCATTGCGGATATAAAGTTCGCTATGTAAGAAACATTACCGATGCCGGACATTTGGAAGGCGATGGCGATGTTGGTGAAGATAAGATCAGCAAGAGAGCAAAGTTGCAACAGCTAGAGCCAATGGAAATTGTACAGGCTTACACGGTTGATTTTCGTGAAGTAATGCGTCAGTTTAATAATCTTCCTCCAAGTATTGAGCCAAGTGCAACAGGGCACATAATTGAACAACAAGAGATCGCAGAAACGATCATTAAAAATGGATACGCTTACGAATCAAATGGCACTATTTATTTTGATGTAGAAAAATTTGCGAAAGAACATAATTACACAGCGCTAACCGGTAGAAAATTAGAAGATCTATTAGAAGGCACGCGCGACTTAGATGGACAGGATGAAAAACGCGGACGTTTGGATTTTGCATTATGGATAAAAGCAAAGCCTGAGCATTTGATGCAATGGCGTAGTGCTTGGGGACAAGGTTTTCCGGGATGGCATATTGAGTGTAGTGCCATGAGCACAAAATATTTGGGCGAGAGTTTTGATATACACGGCGGCGGAATGGATCTTGCTCCAACACATCATACAAATGAAATTGCACAAAATTTGGCGTATTGCGGAAAGCAACCTGCCAATTATTGGATGCATACAAATATGTTGACGGTTAATGGACAAAAAATGAGCAAGAGTTTAGGCAATAGTTTTTTGCCTCGCGAATTGTTCAGCGGCATTCACCACTTACTTACCAAAGGGTATAGCCCAATGGTTGTGCGCTTTTTTATGTTGCAAACACATTATCGCAGCACGTTAGATTTTAGTAATGATGCATTGAGTGCAGCCGAAACTGCTTTTGATCGTTTGCACGACGCCTACAAAACATTACGTACACTAAAAGCATCTGATAAGTCGACCGAAAATATTGCAGCTTTGCAAAAAGCATGTTATGATGCCATGAATGATGATTTGAATACATCGGTGATGATGGCGCAGTTATTTGATGCAGCAAGAATAATTAATTCTACCAATGATGGTAAATCATCATTAACGAGAGCTGATATTGACCTACTTCATACGATCTTCCAAAATTTTTTAGTGGATATTTGCGGCGTAAAATTTGAAGAAGACAATGGAGAGGCCTCAACTGTATTACACAATGTAGTAGATGTTCTGTTAGATATGCGCGCTAAAGCAAAAGCTGATAAGAATTTTCAACTGAGTGATGAGTTGCGTAATAAACTTGTGGCAGCAGGCGTGAAGATAAAAGACGGTAAAGAAGGAAGCACCTGGACCATCTAGTTATGAATTATGAGTTATGAATTTTGAATGAAGAAGTTCCCTAAATATATAATATTTTCAATTTTACTTTTTTCATGTGGGCCCGAAAAAACCGATGATAGCACAAATATCACAACGGATAATACTAATACAACTCAACCGAAAG
>CAYYUS010000304.1:0-4278 GCA_964474925.1 uncultured Akkermansia sp.
GCTGGTTGCATCGGCAGGAATAATTTTTGACCCTGTTTCTTCTGCCAATTTATTAATCTCACCCATGCGCATAGCAATAGGGGCGTTTGTTAATGTAAATGTTGCGCCTTCTTCATGGCATTTTTGCGCCACTTTCCAGGCAATTGAATTTTCATCTAAAGCTCCGGTAATAATTCCGCGCTTTCCTTTTAATAAGTTGTGAGCCATAATAGTTTTTTTAGTGATGCAAATATAGTATTAAGATGCAAGTGCAGACGGTTTTTAGCCACGAATTTCACGAATTAGCACTAATCTAGACGCATAAACACAGATTGGTGAAATTAGTGTAATTCGTGGCTAACAAACCTAGTTAGAACTCAAAAGATCTTTAGCGTTCTTAATAGCTGATTCGGTTGGCTTACCCGTACTCAACATTTTTGCGATCTCAACCGTGCGATCATCTTTACTTAATACTTTAATAAATGAGCGTGTTTTGTCTTTATCATCGTTTTTGTAAACAAATAAATGATGTTGACCCTTACTCGCAATTTGGGGTAGGTGAGTAATGCTTATCACTTGCATATTGCCCGCCATTTGCGTAAAAATGTTTCCCATTTTATTGGCCACATCTCCGCTAATACCGGTATCGATCTCATCAAAAATAATGGTTGGCAAAGCGCGCTTTTGTGCAAGAACGGATTTTAAGCTCAACATCAAGCGCGACATTTCTCCACCCGAAGCAACTTTATGCAGCTCTTTAAATTCCCCGCCTTTGTTTGCCGAGAACATGAATGCAACTTCATCGATTCCCGAAGCGCCTAACTCTTCTTTGGTTTTAAGTTCAATTTTAAATTTGGCATTCTCCATCGAAAGATCATTCAAAATGGAATCAATGCTTTTTTCAATTCCTCCAATAGATTTTTTGCGCTTGTCGCTAATATCTTTTGCCTGTTTTTTACAAGAGGCTTCTATTTTTGCAATTTCCTTTTTGAGTTTTTCTATCTCTACTTCCAGGCTACTGAACAATTGTAGTTTTCCTTCTATCTCATCCTTTATCTTTAATAATTCTGAAATGGAATTAACCGAATGTTTTTTCAAAAGGCGATTGATCTTATCTAGTTTTTCGTTAATGTCATTTAACTTGTCAGGATCAAACGTTAGCTTTCCTTCTTCACTTTCCAGCTCGTTGTAAATATCTTTTAATTCAATATGGGAGGCGTTGATGCGATCAAACAATTCTTTGTAAGTAGTGTTGAATTTTGTGATGGATTGTAATTGTTGCTTTAATTGTGCAATACTCGAAAGCAAATTATTTTCTCCACCGCCCAAATTCGCAGCGGTTTTTGATAAAGCCGATTTAATGAACTCGGCATTTTCCATTGTTTCACTTTCTTCTTCCAGTTTCTTTACATCGTTCTCATCCAATTCAAATTCGTTGAGCTCATTAAATAAAAACTGATAGTAATCCAGATCTTTCTTCGCCTGTTTCTCTTTGGATTCTAATTCTTCTAATTGTTTTTTATTTTCTTGCAGTTGCTTGAACAACTTTTTATATAATTCAAAATCATGTGTTGTTCCTGCAAAAGAATCGATGAGCTGTAATTGAAATTTTGTTTGATTGAGCAATAAAGTTTGGTGTTGAGAATGCACATCAATTAAATTATCTGCAATTTCTTTGAGCGCCGTTAAATTAACCGGACTATCATTAATAAACGACCTTGATTTCCCCTCACCATTAATTTCACGCCTTAAGATCACCGGATTTTCAAAATCTAGCCCGTTTTTAACAAAAAAATCGCTTAAATCGTAGTTTTTTACATCAAATTCGGCCTCAATAACGCATTTTTTGGCCTTATTTTGAAGTGAGCCTGCATCGGCCCGATTACCTAAGGCTAAACCAAGGGCCTCCAAAAAAATAGACTTTCCTGCACCGGTTTCTCCCGTTATCACAGTTAAAGAACCCGGAAAACTCACGTCCAGCTCCTCTATCAGGGCATAATTACTTATATATAGGCGTTTTAGCACTAAACTAAGGTCGGCTTTTTATGTCAAACGTTAAAAATATATTTTCAACCAGCTTGCGCAAGGCAGAGTATTGTATATAGGAGAGTCTTATAATAAACCGCTTACTCAATATTTTAAAACACTTACTCAATTAAAGCGACCACTTATCGGAATCTCCCAACCTAACAACCTAACTGAGCGTATTAAATAGAAACACACACACATGAGACAGTTAAAGATAACCAAACAAATTACAAACCGCGAAACAGCTTCGTTGGATATGTACTTGCAAGATATTGCAAGAGTAGAGTTGATCACTGCCGATGAAGAAGTTGTTCTAGCAAAAAAAATTCGTGACGGAGATCAGCGCGCGTTAGATAAATTAGTAAAAGCAAACTTACGTTTCGTTGTATCCGTAAGTAAACAATATCAAAATCAAGGATTAAGTTTACCCGATTTGATCAATGAAGGAAATTTAGGTTTAATAAAAGCAGCGCAACGTTTTGATGAAACGCGTGGATTTAAATTCATCTCTTACGCTGTGTGGTGGATCCGCCAAAGTATATTACAGGCTTTAGCAGAACAAAGCAGAATTGTACGCTTACCATTGAATAAAATTGGCGCGATCAATAAAATAAATAAAACATTTTCAAAACTCGAGCAACAATTAGAACGCGAACCAAGCTATCACGAAATAAGTGAGCAAATGGATCTGTTGCCTGAGGATATTCAAGATATTTTGCGCAATAGTAATCGTCACATGAGCATGGATGCGCCACTAAGTTTTGGTGAAGATGCAGGAAACATGTACGACTTAATGGAAAATGATGCGGCTTTAAAACCCGATAGAGGATTATTGACCGAGAGCTTAAAACAAGAAATAGACAGAGCATTATCAACCTTAACAGGAAGAGAAGCAGATGTAGTAAAATTATTTTTTGGATTAGCAGGTTCTCATGCGCATACGCTTGAAGAAATAGGAGAGAAATTCGAATTGACCCGTGAACGCGTTCGACAAATAAAAGAAAAAGCGGTTCGTCGCCTTAAACATGGCAGCCGCAGCAAACTGTTGAAAGCGTACTTAGGTTAATACTCTGCATATAGTTCTAATAATTTGTGTTTTTTACTTCGTTCTTTGTTCTAGTTAGTTAGTGAAGAAAAGCCCTCTGGTAGTTGTGTTCCGGGGGGCTTTTCGCGTTTATACTACCGATACTTTTTGGCTTAAACATTATATTAGAGTAGCCCTAAACTTGTTCGGCAATAAATAAAGCCTTATTTTTAATGAGGTGTCCAACATTAAAAGCACATACACATTAATTTTTTTGCTTATACAGTTTTTCTGTTTTTCTCAAAACCTCGACTCGCTTAAAGGTGCATTCACTAAAGAAAAGAACGATAGTTTAAAGTGCGCTATCGTTGCCAACATCATCGACATGGAGGCTAACGAACAAATTTGGCCGAAATATAACGACAGCATGCTACGGATCTGTGAAGTAGCATTAACCAATAAAAAACTTTCGAAAACCCTGATCTTTTATTTTAAAAAACGACTTTCAACTGCCATAAGCAATCAGGGATTCGTGTTGCTTGGAAAAGGAGATGTTGCGCTGGCAGAGAAAAAATTCAGAGAAGCGCTTGCTATCCAAGAGCTAATAGGAGATAAGAAAGGCCAAGCGTCTTCCTATAATAATATTGCGCAAACATATCAGTTTCAATCAAACACTACCAAGGAGCTTGAATATACGCTAAAGGCACTAAAAATTGCCGAAGAGTTAAAAGACAGCAGTCAAATTGCCGCCTGTTTAAATAATCTTGGAGCACTTTACCACGAGCAGGGCGATATAAACAAGGCAACAGAATATATGAATGTCGTATTAAAGATCCACGAAAGGGAAAAAGACAACATTCAAATTGCGAACACGCTAAATAACATCGGATATTTATTCAAAAAGCAAAAAAAATATAAAGAAGCAATTGAACACTATGAACGATCGCTGGAAATTTCGCAAAAGATAAATCATAATTCGGGAGCTTCAAATGCGCTAAATAATTTGGGAAGGGTTTATGACGATAAAGGAGAGTACGACAAGGCGCTTGAATATATTGAGCGCTCCTTAAAAATGGACGAACAAATGGGAAACAAAAGCAGTGTAGCGATCTCGCTTAATAACATTGGCTCTATTTACCTTAAAAAAGGGCAGCCCGACAAGGCGCTAGTATATTCTTCAAAGAGCCTTGAAATGGCAAAAAAACTTGGATCACCAAAAAACATTTTGCACGCAGCGGCAGTTCTAA
>CAYYUS010000305.1:0-4264 GCA_964474925.1 uncultured Akkermansia sp.
GGATACTGGTAATACGCTATCTGCAGCTTATGATAAGTTTGATAGTGTTGGAGTTATGGATGCTCATTTTCCAGATGCTGATTTTTTTGTTGAATTTGAACGATTTGATAGGCATATAGAAAAATTAAAGCGTGATCACCAAGGAAAATCATTGCCGGCCGACCCAACTCGGAATTTTTCGGCTTGGGTAATTAAGAACAAAAAGGAACTGATCCTGCATGATTTTATGTTGGATTACAAAAAATATCTTACGGAGGCTACACTCGTTGGTGGCGATACACCGCAATCGGCCGTTATGGTTCCAATTGCATTAGGTGATCGTGTATTAGGTGCCATCACGGTTCAATCGTTCCGTAAAAATGCTTACACCGATTATCACGTGGATATTCTTAAGAACTTGGCATCGTATACCGCTATCGCCTTTGATAACGCCGCACTTTACGAAACCATGGAAGAAAAAGTAAAACAACGTACAACCGAAGTTGTTTTGCAAAAAGAGGAGATCGAAAAAACTTACGAGAACACACGTATCCTAAGTCAAATTGGAAAAGATATTTCTAATACATTCTCTATTCAAGAGATCATTAATAAAGTGTATCCAAATATCAACACGTTAATGGATGCAACTTGCTTTGGAATTGGTGTGTATCGCGAAAAATCAAATGAGATCGTTTTTCCGGCAACCATTGAGCGTAAAAAAATGCTCATGCCGTATACTTACAGTTTAAAAGATACCGATCGTCCCGCTGTTTGGTGTTATACAACACAAAGTGATTATGTTATTAATCAATTTAGCGAGGAGTTTGTAAAAAGCAATAAGGTTCAAGATTATCAAGCAAAAGAAGGTGATAATCCCGAATCCATAATTTATGTGCCCATCACTCAAAGCAATAAAAAGATAGGGGTGATCACGGTACAAAGTTTTAAAGCGAATGCTTATAAGGAATATCATTTACAGATCTTAAAAAGTTTATCGGTATATGTAGCTATCGCCATTGATAATGTTTCATTGTATAATAATCTCGAAGACCGTGTAAGAGAACGTACCGAAGAGATCGAGAAAAATTATAACGACACCCGTTTGCTGGGAGAGATCTCCAAAGAATTAAGCTCATCGCTTTCTGTTGAAACCATTATTGCTTCGGTATATAAGAATATTCATCAGTTAATGAAAGCCGATTCGTTTGGAATAGGGATCTATAATTCGAAAAAACAAACCATCGATTTTAATGGATTTCGCGAGAACCAAACTGTGCTTGATCCAATTCATATTGATGTGAATGACCAAAACAGGTTAGGGGCTATTTGCTTCAAGCAAAAAACCGATATTATCATCAATGATTTTATCACGGAGCATTCAAAATACATTAAGCTCGAACGTAAGCCTATTCGAGGTAATGATAATATGTCGGTGATCTATTTACCACTCATTTCAAAAAATGAGACCATTGGCGTGATCACAGTTCAAAGTTTAGATAAAGATTCGTATTCGGAATATCAGGTAAATATTTTGCAGAATCTTGCCGTTTCAATTGGAATTGCGTTAGATAACGCTGCTTTATATGAGAACCTCGAAGAAAAAGTAAAGGAACGTACACTCGAAGTAACCAAACAAAAAGAAGAAGTTGAGCGAACGTATGCCAATACACGTTTGTTAAGCGAGATAGGTAAAGAAATATCTACAACACTTTCTATTGAAGGAATTATAACAAAAGTATACTCACACATCAATAAATTAATGGATGCCTCTGCATTCGGTATTGGAATTTATCGCGAGCAAGAACAAGATATTTACCATCCATGTGTGATCGAAAAAGGAAAAAAATTGCCACCATTCTCTTATACACTTAACATGGATCGGATCTCTGTTAATTGCTATAAAGAAAATAAGGAATTCCTTATTAATGATTGGGCATCAGAAATAGCGCGAACCAATAAAGATACAAAGGTTGTTATTGGCGAAAACCCTCAATCAGTTATTTATATTCCGCTTACAACTAAAGATAAGACCATAGGCGTGCTTTCGGTACAAAGTTTTGAGACCAATGCCTATAAGGAATATCACATGAATATTCTTCGCACGCTTTCTATTTATATTGCCAGTGCTATTGAAACAGCGAATTTGTACAAAGACATGGAAGATCGTGTTGAGAAACGTACGGAAGAAATAAGGATCGCTTACGAGAACACGCGCTTACTTGGCGAAATGGCCGAAGATATAAGTTCATCATTATCGGTAGAAACGATCATCTCTAAAGTTTATCAAAACGTAAATAAGATCATGAAGGCCGATTGTTTTGGCATTGGAATTTTCAATGAAGTGAATGATTTATTAGAGTTCAAAGGATTTGTAGAGAACGACCAACTGATGGATGACTTTTCATATCCGGCGAGTGACCGAAAACGATTGGCCTCTGTATGTTTCAGTGATCAAAAAGATCTTTTGATAAACGATTACACGGTAGAGTATTCAAAATACTTTGAAGGAATGCAAGCGCCGGTGTCAGGAAAGGATTCTAGTTCCATTATCTATTTACCATTATATTCAAAGGAAAAAGCAGTTGGTGTTATAACTGTGCAAAGTTTTGATAAAAATGTGTACACCGAATATCATTACAATATCTTAAAAGGTATTGCAGTTTCGGTTGGTACCGCCTTGGATAATGCAAGTCTCTACCAAAATCTAGAAGAGAAAGTAAATGAGCGTACCAAAGAAGTTGTAAAACAAAAAGAAGAGATCGAAAAGGCCAACGAGAACACGCGTTTGTTGAGCCAAATTGGAAAAGATATCACATCCACACTATCTATCCCTGCACTCATTGAAAAGGTGTACAGCAATGTAAATAGTTTAATGGATGCAACCGGTTTTGGAATTGGTGTGTACAATAAAGAAACTGAGCAGATCGTTTTTCCCTCGTACATTGAAAGCGGAGAAAAATTTGATGCCTTTGCTTATGATAAGGATGACATGAATCGTTTGACCAACGTTTGTTTTTTCAATAGACAAGAGATCATGATCAATAATTTCCTAAGAGAGATCAAACATTATATCTCCAATTGGGTGCCTCCTATAAAGGGTGAGCAAGTTGAATCGATCTTATATCTTCCATTGATCTTTAACGATAAAGCTTTAGGGGTTATCACTGTTCAAAGTTTCAAACGCAATGCATATAAAGATAATGATCTTCAAGTGTTGAAGAACCTTGCGGTATATGTAGCCATAGCTATTGATAATGCGTCGCTTTATGAGAACATGGAACAACGCGTAATTGAACGTACAAAGGAGGTAACACAACAAAAAGAGCAGCTCGAAAAGAATTTTAATGATACAAAATTAGTGGCGCAGATCTCGAAAGTGATCACCGCTTCATTGTCGGTTGAGACCATTGTTTCGATGGCATACGAGAACGTGAATAATTTAATGAATGCCGAATCTTTTGGAATAGGCATGTACAATGATAAAACAAAGAGTTTGCAATTCCATGGCTTTATTGAGCGCGCGCAAAAAATGGACTTTTTCGAATTTTTTCTAAATGAAAAAGACAGATTTGCCGTGTGGTGTTTTGAGCGTGAGCAAGAAATGTTGATGAATGATGTACAAAATGATTACAAGACTTATATCAAAGATCTTGGAAAACCTATTGCAGGCGACGCGCCACAGTCGGTTATCTACATGCCGCTTTTCTCAAAGGAAAAAAAGATCGGTGTTATCACTGTTCAAAGTTTTACAAAAAATGCATTCTCTGAATATCAGTTGAATATTTTAAGAAATATTGCAAACTCGGTGGCTATTGCGGTTGATAATGCAGCGCTTTACGAGAACTTGGAAGAAAAAGTAGAGGAGCGCACCAACGAAGTGTTTAGTCAGAAAGCGATCATTGAAGCAAAAAATAAGGATATCACTGATAGTATTCAATATGCTAAAAAGATCCAATTAGCCTTGATGAGTGAAACACAATTATTCACCGATACATTCAAAGATAATTTTATTTTGTTCAAACCTAAGGATATTGTAAGTGGTGATTTTTATTGGGCCACAAAAAAAATAGCTCCGGTTGTCAACGAAAAGGGTGAATTGGAGAACCACGAATTATTTTATTTAGCTGTTTGCGATAGTACAGGACATGGTGTGCCCGGAGCTTTTATGAGTGTATTAAATATTTCTTACCTCAATGAAGCTATTAATGAAAAGAACATCACGGCACCTAATGAGGTATTCAACTTTGTTCGTGCAAAACTAACTACCAATCTTGGAAAAAGCGAA
>CAYYUS010000306.1:0-4254 GCA_964474925.1 uncultured Akkermansia sp.
AAAGCATTATCGCGACAACAGAGTAAAAAGAAGCTTGAAGATACAGTAATACAAAGAAAACTTGAAGTGTATCTCTCAAAACAACGCATTGCAAAAATTAGATTGCATGCCCGCGAAATAATTACGGACAAGAATATTGAAAAGTACCTTAAGGAGCACGTTGCATTGCAAAAGAAAAGAATTGAAGTAATCATTTCTAGAGCTAAGAAGGATAGTATTAAAAGGGAGTTGGATTCCTTGTGTTTCTTTATGGAAATTGCTTACAATAAGATCAAGACAGGTATAATAAAACCTGTGTTCTTCAAGAATTTTGTTTTAGGCAATGAAGAAGTTTATAATAAATACAATGTTGAGCGTTTGAAGTATAAAATTCAATTGTTAGGGATTGAGATAGAGAACTTTGATTGGGCATCCGAGATCTATGAAGAACTTGTATCATTATATAATAAGAATGAGAAATCCTTTTTTATCAATTACAACATGTTGAATTTAGTTCAGCAGTATGGCAAGCAAATGAATGTAGATATTGCTGAAGAACTGCAGGATAATTATATAAGTGAATTAAGAGCTTATGCAAAAACAAAGGAAGAAAGCGAACTTACTGATAAATTAGCCTTAAACTTTTGGTTCAAGATATGTCGCTCGCCAATCACGCAGGTTCCTGATGCGAAAATTCCAGCCTTTCAAAAAGCGCTGGGAAATATTTACAATTATTTTAAAAACAAAGAGCTTCCGCAGGATGATCTAAATAAATTGACGAATTATTATTTGTATCATGCCCAGGCAAATTGGGTTGTGGAATTGTTATGGCCCGAATTCGAACAAAAAAAGAATAATCCTGAAGGGTTAAGAATTTTGGCAAAGACTTTGTATCAAAATTATGAGGAAACAAATAACACAAGATATTATGAATTCCTTAAAGAAGTATATTCTATTATTGGAAAGAAGCATTGGTGCCCGATATTTGTTGGCCCATGTAATGTAAGTTTTCAGGCTTTTGATTACGAGAACTTCAGGGATTTTTATTGCGAGAAGTGTAATGACTACTTGAACTATGTAAAAGATCCAAAATCAAGAGTTCCAAATAAAAATTGATCAAACCCCACCTTCCTTCATTCGCTCAGCGTTCTCAGCAAATTGAAGTTTGTCTATCATTTCTTGAATATCACCATTGGTAAAATCATCCAAATTATAAAGTGTGAGATTGATACGATGATCGGTAATTCTATTTTGAGGATAATTATAAGTTCTAATTTTTGCACTTCTATCTCCCGTACTTACCATCGTTTTTCTGCGCTTGGTTGTTTCTTCCATTCGCTTTTGAAATTCAATATCGTAAAGTTTAGAGCGTAACATCTCCATGGCTTTTTCACGATTACCCAATTGATTGCGTTGTGTTTGACAAGTAACAACAATGCCACTTGGCTTATGCGTTAAAATAACTTTACTCTCTACTTTATTTACGTTTTGTCCACCAGCACCACCACTTCGCGCAGTTGCCATTTCAATATCCGAATCTTTTAGGTCAACATCCAACTCTTCTGCTTCAGGTAAAACAACAACCGATGCAGCGCTTGTATGCACTCGCCCTTGCGTTTCTGTAGCCGGAACACGTTGTACACGATGAACACCGCTTTCAAATTTCATGGTTCCGTAGGCGTTTGCTCCGATCACCTTAAAAACAACTTCTTTATATCCACCCATGGTGCCTGGGTTGCTGTCTATCAATTCAGTTTTAAATTTTTTGTTATCGCAATAGCGCATGTACATTTCATAAAGATCTCCCGCAAAAATACTAGCTTCATCACCACCGGTTCCTGCACGTAATTCCATCACACAGTTCTTAGCATCTTCCGGATCGTTTGGAATAAGTAATAAACGAATTTGCTCTTCCAATTGATCTTGTTTGGTTCTATTCTCTTCTAGTTCTGCCTTAGCCATATCTAAAAAATCCTTTTCTTTTTCTGTGGCTAAGATCTCTTTTGCACTTTCAATATCATCCAATACTTTTTTATAAACTTTGTATACATCCATTATTTTCCCCATCTCTCTAAACTCAATATTCAGCTTCTTGAACTGCTTCATATCGGTTATAATTTTTGGGTCAGAAAGTTTAAGTTCTGTGTCCTCGTACCTGCGTTTTATATCTTCCAGTTTGTCAATCATTTGCTTACCAAAATAGGCTGCAAATTTAGGAAAATAAAGGGAAAGTGAATCTAAAATAGTTTATATTTGTTAATCAAATTTCATATCATGAACAGGATATTTATCTCATTGGGTTTTATTACTACATTTTTAGGTTTAAGATCACAAGATTTCCAGGGATTTCAAACAAGCAATTACGCCGGGGTATTGGGCGTTTATAGCAATCCGGCTAGTATTGCCGATAATCGCCTCACCTTTGATCTTAACGTTTTTGCGTTGAATTTTGTGGCCGATAATAATTACGTTGGGGTTAAAAGAAGTGCGTTAAAGCGCGGAAAAGATGCTGATGGGAAAACGGTTTTCACGGAGTGGAGCAATACCGACAAGAATTCGCCGGGGTATTACAAAAACAATTTCATAACAAAGCCAGGACCAAAGGATAAGAGTGTTTACACCGGATTAAGGGTTGTATTACCTTCTTTTATGGTATCGATCAATCATAAGAATTCTATAGCTTTTAATTGGGGAATTAGAAACTATGCAAATGTTGATGGTATATCACCTGATCTTGCAAAATTGGCGTATGAAGAATTTGTTTATCCTAGTTTATGGGTAACCAATTTGAATAATAAAAATTTGCACGTCTCACAAATGATGTGGGCAGAGTATGGTTTAACCTATGCTCGCGTTTTGAAGGAAGATGGAAAACATTTTTTTAAGGCAGGCGCAACAGCAAAGCTTTTACAAGGAATTGACGCTGCTTATATCCGAATAGAGAATCTCGATTATAACTTTCTAACTTCCGATACTTTAAGTCTTTTTAAATCGGAAGTTCAATATGCCCATAGTAATAATTTGGATCCTTTCCTTAGTGGCGCAACAGATTCTGAATTTGATTCACAAGAGGCGATCAAATATATGCTTAGAAATGCAAAGTACCCGGGCTTTGGTTTTGATATTGGAATGGTTTATGAATTCCGTCCTGAATTTGAAAAACATAAGTTTGATATGGATGGAGAAAAAGGTTTGTGGAGAAGGGATCAAAATAAGTACAAAACAAAAATAAGTTTTGCCATAAACGATATTGGCGGTATTCGTTTTAAGAAAGGATTGATAGCTAACGATTTTATTGCAGATGTTTCTTTGTGGAATTTAAAGGCAGTTAATGTAAATAGTGTTGATGGGTTTGACTCACTTATGAGTAACATGTTCGTTTCGCGCCCAACTCAAACAACATTTAAAATGTCGCTGCCAACTGCCATTAATATTGGGGTTGATCAACATCTATGGAAGCCTTTTTATGTTAGTCTTAACGCAAATATTTGCAATTTACAAAAGAACAAAACTGCCCGTGTTCACGATTATACAACTGTTTCGTTGGCGCCGCGCTTTGATCATAAATGGTTTGGATTAACATTGCCTATAAATTATAGTGCGTTAACCGCACGAAGAGGTGAAGCAATTACCTTAGGAACTATGGTAAGGATCGGTCCATTGATGGTTGGTACAAATAACATGCCCGGCTTATTCTTTAAAGATATTTATGGTGCAAGTTTTTATGCATCACTTAGAATGCCTGTTCCTGCAGGTCATCCTAGGGACAGAGACAAGGATGGTATCTCTGATAAAAAGGATCTTTGCAGAGATGTTCCGGGTGTTTGGGAGTTTGTGGGTTGTCCTGATAAAGACGGTGATCATATTCAAGATAAGGACGACAAATGTCCCGAGATCCCTGGTATTAAAGAATTGCAAGGTTGCCCTGATAAAGATGGTGACGGAATCACCGATGCAGAAGATGCTTGTCCGGATGATAAAGGACCAATTGAATTTAAAGGATGCCCTGATAAAGATGGTGATAAGATCATCGATAAAGAAGATGAGTGCCCGGATGAAGCCGGTATTAAAGAATTTATGGGTTGTCCTGATCGTGATGGTGATGGTACTCCTGATAAATACGATAATTGTATTGATGTATTTGGTCCTAAGGAATACAAAGGCTGTCCTGATCGCGATGGAGATAGTATCTTAGATAAAGAAGATGCATGTCCCGACACATTTGGTCCACGCGATAATAAAGGCTGTCCTTGGCCTGATACGGATGGCGATGGC
>CAYYUS010000307.1:0-4244 GCA_964474925.1 uncultured Akkermansia sp.
GTTTGTATTAACAAGGATACCAAAGAAATCCAGCATAACGCTTGGTGGGATTATGATTTTACTGAACCTGATGAAAGCATGACGTTTGAAGATGCTGTTAGAGAAACAAAAAGGTTATTTGAGCAAGCTGTTTCTCGACAGATGTTAGCTGATGTACCGGTTGGGTCTTATCTTTCCGGCGGCATGGATTCAGGTTCTATAACAGCTATTGCGAGCAGTCATGTAGAAAGGCTCTGCACTTTTACATGCGGATTCGATATGAGCCAGGTAACAGGTGTTGAGGCAAATTATGATGAGCGACGAGATGCAGAGTTAATGGCAAATTTTTTTAAAACTGAACATTACGAGCAAGTAATGAATGCAGGAGATCTAAGATGGTCATTGCCTAAAGTGATCCATCATTTAGAGGACCTTCGTGTTGGAATGAGTTATCCAAATTATTACATCTCTCGTTTAGCAAGTAAATTTGTAAAGGTGTGCTTACAAGGTACCGGTGGCGATGAATTATATGGCGGTTATCCTTGGCGATATTATAGAGTTTTTAAATCCATTGGCCAAAAAGACTTTTTTGATCAATACTATAACTTTTGGCAGCGCTTGGTTTCTGATGAGCAAAAGAAGGAATTATTTACATATGACGTTTTAAGTAAGGTTGATCTGGATGAACCACGTCAGATCTTTGAACGTGTATTTACTTTTAATTCAAAATTAAGATATGATACGCCTGAACAGCATATTGCCAATTCATTATATTTTGAGATCAAAACTTTTTTACCGGGACTACTTATCGTTGGTGATAAATTAAGTATGGCCAATGGTTTGGAAGAACGATTCCCGTTTTTAGATAATGACCTAGTGAATTTTTCTCAAAAAATACCAATAAGGCATAAGCTAGGTAAATTGGATCTAATGAAGCGAATTGATGAGAATGAATTTAGGGATAAGAGAAATTTGTATAACGAGCACGACGATGGAAAAACTGTTTTAAGAAAGGCAATGAGTGATTTTTTACCGGAGAAGATAATCAATAGAAAGAAGCAAGGGTTTTCTGCCCCGGATGAAAGTTGGTATAGAGGAGAAAATGCTGAATACGTTAAAGATCTTTTGCTAAACAGTAAAACTCTCTCAACCGATTTTATTAATAGATCCTATATTGAAAAAATAATAAATGAACATATTAATCACAAGATCAATCACCGTTTACTGATCTGGAGTTTAATGAGTTTTGAAATGTGGTGCAGAAAATTTTTATTAAAGTGAAATGAAAGAGAAATTACAATCAGTATTTGAAGATGAGATAAGTTTCAATGGGAACTTGATAAGTTTCAAAAAAGATGGAAGTGATGGTAAGGCAACCAATCAAGAACAAACAAAGGATATTTTTTCTGATAAGTGGACAGAAGTGATAAAAGATGAACGTGTTGGAGATCTATATACATTTCAGTTTGAATGGTTCTTAAAATTATATGGTTTTAATACCGAGGAGAACTTAAAAGCATATCTAGAAACAAAACCGTTTATTATAGATACGGGCTGTGGTTTAGGATATAAGGCAGCGTGGTTTGCAAAACTGGCGCCAAATTCAACAGTAATTGGAATTGATATATCAGATGCAGCACTAATTGCTGCTAGAAACTATAAGGAAACAAAGAATTTGTTTTTTTTGAAAGCCGATATTGCTGATACAGGAATTAGAATGAATTCAATTGATTTTACAGTGTGTGATCAGGTGATCATGCACACTGAAGATCCGGAGTATACTTTCAAGCACTTATCTGATATTACAAAAAAGGTGGGGAGTTTGCCTGTTATGTATATCGAAAAAAGGCATTACCACGGGAGCTTGTTGACGATTATTTTAGAGCACAAACCCATAACATTTCAAAAGAAGAGATGTGGCAATTTTCGCAACAATTAACGGAACTCGGAAAAAGATTGTCTGATCTAAACGTCTCTTTTGATTGTCCTGATATCCCGGTTCTTGGAATTAAAGGAGGAACCTACGACATACAACGCTTTATATATTGGAACTTTTTAAAGTGTTTTTATAAACCTGAATGGAGTATGCAACTAAACGATTCAACAAACTACGATTGGTACGCACCTAGTAATGCAAAACGTTTCAGTAAGTTGGAATTTGAAGAAATGATAAAGTCGAACAATTTGAACGTTTCTTTTTTTCATGAAGAAGAAGCGTGTTATAGCGGAAGATTTAGGAAGTAAATGAAAGCTGTTTTTTTAGGCTGTACAAAATTTAGTGAAGCTTTATTGCAAAGCATCATCTCAACAAGATCATGTGAGGTTGTATGTATTTGTACCATACCCGAAGAATTTAAAATAAATTACAGTGATGAGCCTGTAAAGAACACGAATTATGCTAACCTTGAGCCTTATGCAAAACAATTGGGTATACCACATTATTCTATACAAAGTGAAGTGGGCAAGCGAATAATAGACTATTTACCTGAAATAGAAAAACTAAAGCCCGATGTTATACTTGTACTCGGATGGTATTATATGGTACCAAAACAAGCGAGGCAATTAGTTAAGCATGGAGCGTGGGGTATTCACGCATCACTATTGCCAAATTACGCAGGAGGAGCTCCATTGGTTTGGGCAATCATAGAAGGTCAAAAAACGACAGGTGTTACTTTATTCAGATTAGATGAAGGTGTAGATAATGGAGATATAATCTTGCAAGAGGAAATTGAAATTAATGAGCTGGATTATATTTCAGACGTATATGATAAAGCAACAAAAACTTCTGAACGAATATTAAATGAAGCGTTAAAATTGGGGGATCAAGTGATTTATAAAGTACAGGATAAATCAAAAATAAAAATTTATCCTCAGCGTAAACCTTCCGATGGTGAAATTGATTTAAGTTGGGATGCAAAACGAATTTATGATTTTGTTAGGGCACAAGCTTATCCATATCCGGGTGCATTTATTAAATCTAAAGATGGTAAGAAAATATTTATTGATAAGGCAAGGTTAGATAATGAGTAAAGTGCCAAAGCAAGTTTGTACAAGATGTATTTATGACACCACTGTTCCATCTATTAGGTTTGATGAATCAGGTGTTTGTAATTATTGCAAGCAAATTGATCAGTTGAAAGAAGAGTATGGTACAGGAAAGCCGTTTGGCATGAATTTGTTGAACAAAATAATCGACGAAATTAAGCAAAAAGGAAAGGGTAAAAAGTACGATTGTGTAATTGGGGTTAGTGGCGGTACCGATTCGTCATATTTGTTACACTGGGCGGTTAAAACAGGGTTAAGACCATTAGCAGTTCATTACGACAATACGTTTAACACTGCGATTGCAACAAAGAATATTACCAAAGTATGTGAAAAACTAAATATTGACTTGTTTACTTTGGTTGTAGATAATAAAGAAGTGGAAGACATCTTTAGGTCATTTTTTAAAGCAAGTGTGCCTGAGCTTGAAGCGTCTACAGATCTTGCATTAGCAGAAACCTTATATAGAGCCGCGAACAAGTTTGGTGTTAAATATATCATAGAAGGACATTCTTTTATGGAGGAAGGAGTTACTCCATTAGGAAAAAATTATTTTGACGGAAAGTATATTGCTTCAATTCATAAAATGTTTGGAACTATGAAAATGAAAACATTTCCGAACATGCCTTTTTGGACATTTATCAAGTGGATTGCATTTAAACGCATAAAAAAAATCAGACCATTTTGGTACATGGAGTACACAAAAGAAGAAGCAAAGGTTTTATTAAAAAAAGAATATGGATGGGAGGATTATGGAGGCCATCACTTGGAGAATAGGATGACAGCCTTTAATCATAGTGTTTATTTTCCTCGGAAATTTCATATAGATTATCGAAACAATACTTTATCAGCAAAAGTTCGGAATGGTAAATTAGATAGAGTTGAGGCCCTGAAGGAGTATTACGAAAATCCACCTTTTGTTGAGCCTGAGTTAATAGATTATATAAAGAAAAGAATGGGATTTTCTGATGAAGAGTATGACCTAATAATGAAGCTCCCTCCAAAATACTGGCACGAGTACCCTACGTATAAAAAAAGATTTGAAATTCTTAGACCTTTTTTCTTTGTGCTGTACAGAAGTAATTTGGTCCCAAAGAGTTTTTATATGAAATATTGTTTTCCAGTAAACTCAGCAGAATGATAACCATTATCAATTACGGCATGGGTAATCTGGGTTCAGTACAAAATATGCTGAAGAGGATAGGCGTTGCAACTACCATCAC
>CAYYUS010000308.1:0-4235 GCA_964474925.1 uncultured Akkermansia sp.
TTGCTTGATCACATCCAAATAACTTAAAGCCGGCTTTACCATTAAAAAATCAGCGCCTTCGCTCATGTCTAACTCTGCTTCTATCAATGCTTCCTTTACATTGGCAGGATTCATTTGATACGTTTTTTTATCTCCAAATTTTGGAGCGCTATCTAACGCGTCTCTAAATGGTCCGTAAAATGCGCTTGCATATTTTGCAGTATAGCTCATGATAGAAACATCTATAAATCCATTTTCATCCAATGCATCACGAATGGCTCCTACTCTTCCATCCATCATATCACTCGGACCAATAATATCCGCGCCGGCTTCTGCTTGCACTAAAGCCATTCTTGCCAAAATATCTAAGGTCTCATCATTTAAAATTTTTCCATCCTTTACCAAACCATCATGTCCATCGCTGCTATAAGGATCCATCGCTACATCGGTCATGATCACTGCTTCCGGAAAATTCTTTTTTATTAATCTAATAGTAGAAGGATACAATCCTTTTTTATTAAAACTCTCAGAAGCTTTTTTATCCTTTAACTTATTATCGATCGAAGGAAAAATACAAAAGGTATTTAATCCGAGTTTCAAACACGATTCGATTTCCTTTAATAAAAGATCAGAACTTAAACGGTTAATGCCGGGCATTGACTTTACTTCCGACTTTTTATTTTTTCCTTCAATTAAAAATAAAGGTAAAATAAGGTCGTTGGTTGTTACCCAAGTTTCTTGCACCATGTTTCTAATGGCTGCACTTTTTCTGTTTCTACGTGGACGATGTTGCATAAGAGATGTAAATTTACGAAATAATCTTGTATCGACTCTCATAGCCTGCATTGCCCTGCTGGCCGCCACTGTGGACGATCAAGATCTTTTTGTTTTCGAGTAAAAGTCCTTTATTTATGAGGTCGTAAATAGCATAAAATAGCTTAGATGTATAAATATAATCCAAGGGAATATTATTATCCTTTTCGAATTTATTTTTAAAATCCAACAGTTCCTGCGTATGTTTTGCATAACCTCCAAAATGGTAGTTGTTTAAAATAGTTGAGTATTCTATTTTTCCGCTTGAATAAGTTTTGATCTTTTCGAAATTAAATTTTGAAGTATTTGCGTTTACCTCATCGATCAATTGGTTCTCGCCTTTTAAAACGGAAATGCCGATTATCTTTTGATCTTTTCCTGCCTTGCCGTCAGGCAGGTTGGCTGAGGCCAAAATTCCTGTATATGTGCACGACGTTCCACATGCGCAAAAAATATAATCGTAAAACGGAACCACATCCAAAATTTCCTTACACCCCTTTATGCCTTCATCGTTGTTCCCTCCTTCGGGAATTAGATAAAAATCGCCGAATTCCTTTTTAAGATCGTTTAATAACTCTTGCTCGGTCTTTGTTTTATAAACTTCTCTTGAAACAAAATGCAAATGCATACCCTGTTGTTTGGCAAATTGCAATGTTGGAGAATTCTCCATCATACTTTCTTCTCCGCGAATAACACCAACACATTTTAATTTTTGCTCATGACAAAATGCAGCCGTTGAATAAATGTGATTGGAGTGTGCGCCACCGAAGGTAAGGATGGTCTTACCTGCTGCCTTTTGAACATTATACTTTAACTTGAAATATTTATTTCCTCCGTAAAATGGATGAATGAGATCAAGACGAAGAATGTCGATGTAGAAGTTTTTGTAGGATGGAAGATGTTGGATATCTTTTATCATAATTAACGATGAAGTGCGAACGACGAATGACGAAGTACGAATCTAAACGCAGATTCGTCACTCGAACTTCGTACTTCGTACTTACTTCGAGTTCTCTTCCCAAATATTCGCTAAATGCACAATGGTCTCCGTTGCCTTTTGCATATCTTGAGCACTCACCCACTCCTGTTTACTATGAATGCCGTGTTCTCCTGCAAAAATATTGGCTGTTGGCAATCCCATAAAAGAAAAACGTGAGCCATCAGTGCCACCACGAATACTATCAAGTACAGGTTTCAATCCTGTGCGTGTTATTGCCTCGAGTGCATGTTTTATGATGTTTGGATTTTTAGCGAGCACTTCCCCCATATTTCTGTATTGTTCTTTTACAACAAATTCGTAAGAACTTTTATTGTATCCCTTTAATACATCAACAACGATCTGGCGAAGTTCCTCTTCCAATTGTAATAAGGTCGGAGTATCAAATGCTCGAATGATCAATTTTAATTCTACTTGCTCCAAGCCGCCGTTAATAAAAGTTGGATGCATGAACGGCTCCTTTTTTTCGGTTGTCTCTGGTGTTTTATTTGTTGGGATGCGATTAATAATGGCAGCTGCAATTTTTACAGCATGTTGCATTTTATTTTTCGCATACCCCGGGTGTGTTGAAAAACCTTTGATCTTAATAGTTACCTCATCTGCGCTAAAAGTTTCATTCTCTAATGTACCGGCAGTTCCGCCATCTAATGTATATCCTACATCGGCGCCTAATTTTTTTATGTTTGCTTTATCGGCGCCTCTTCCAATCTCCTCATCAGGAGTAAACAAAATTCTAATTTTACCATGTTTCACTTCAGGATGTGTCATTAAATAATGTGCGGCATCCATAATTTCTGCAACGCCCGCTTTATCATCTGCGCCTAAAAGTGTAGTTCCATCGGTAGTAATAACATCATTACCAATTTGATCTTTCAATTCAGGATGCTCTGCTACTTTGATCACCTGAGAAGTATCACCTGGAAGAACAATATCCTGTCCTTGATAATTTTTATGAATTACAGGTTTTACGTTGGTGCCTGTACAATCAGGAGCTGTATCTACATGCGAACAAAAACAAAGTACCGGAACATTTTTAGTAGTATTACTTTCAATGGTGGCATACACATAACCATGCTCATCCATTTCTGCATCTTTAATTCCCATTTGCTTTAGCTCTTCCACTAACAAACGCAAAAGATCTTTTTGCTTTTCGGTACTAGGGCAAGTTGGTGAGTTAACATTGCTTTGCGTATCAATTTTGGCATAACGCACAAAACGATCGGTAACTGTAAAATTGTATTTTGAAAAATCCATAGCTCTAAAATTGAGCTATAAATGTAAGATTCCTTTAGGAATAAAAAACACCTTTTAAGGAAAAGATAGGTGTTTGACGGATTTTTTTATTGTACTTCCTTCAATACGTTCGGATCTACCGGTGCGCCGCCTTTTTTTGCTAATTCAAGATAAGTTTTGGCATTTTTCTTATCCTTATCATAATAATAACTCATACCAAGCATATATTGAGCGTCGGCTATGTAAGGATTTTTTGTTGCCTCATAGATCTCCAATGTTTTTTGAGCATTTTTTATAGCGCTTTTAAAATCTCCCAATTGCAGATAAACATTCACCGTACCATAATATCCTTCCGGATCCTCAGGTTTAATTTTTTGAGATCTTTCATACTCAGAAAGTGCTTTTTTAAATTCCTTTTTAATGGTGTAGATCAGACCTAAATTCTGATGCGCCATAACTCCATCGGGATATAATTCGATAGACTTCTCGTAATTTTTTATGGCATTTTCAAGATCGCCCATTTTTCTATAGGAAACACCTAGATCATCATATGCTTCTACAAATTTTGGATCCTTATCTACAGCTTTCGACAATAATTTTATTGCGCCTTTAAAATCTCCTGCTCTTAGTTTTTCATTTCCCTTATCGTAATACTCAAGCGCTTCTTTATTTTGCGAAGAGTTATACATCGACACAGCAACGCTTTTTGTTTCCACTGTTCTTTCTTCTTTGGTTTGCGCAAGAACTGTTTGTGAAATAACGATCGCGCTAATAAGCCCAGTTGCTTTAATAAGTGATCTCATGGGATAAGATTTAGGTTTTGTATTAAACCAAATCTACAAAAATAATTGGAAGCAAAAAATAAATTACGCCACCTTTAACTGACTTAATTTTGCCGTTTTTAATTTATCTTGGGCATATTCCAAGGTAATTGTAAAGGTTTTAGGGGCTTTTTCTTCGCTAGGCAATTCAAACATGATGTCTGTCATTATTGCTTCGCAAATACCGCGTAAGCCACGGGCACCTAATTTAAATTCAATAGCTTTATCTACTATCAATTCCAAAACATCATCATCAAATTCCAGCTTTACGCCTTCCATTTTAAATAAGTGTTTGTATTGTTTTGTAAGGGCATTTTTAGGTTCAGTTAAGATCTGACGTAAAGCCGCGCGATCTAAAGGACGCAAATACGTTAACACAGGTAAACGACCAA
>CAYYUS010000309.1:0-4206 GCA_964474925.1 uncultured Akkermansia sp.
ACTATAAATAACTCCTGAGCCAGTTCCAAAACCAACTCCCGAGCTATACGATGTAGGCGCAAAACTTGCCGGACCAGTTGCGATCACATCACACGTAACACTTTGAGTAAAGCTTACCTGGTTATTTGCGTTGTTTTGGTCGTTAACCAACGACACAGCAATTTGACTGATCCCTAATACAGTTGGATTATAAGAAGGGAATAAAATTGTTGTGCTTGCTCCCGCAGCTAACGACGGAACATTAACAGCGGCCGTAAATGCATTGCTTCCCACAATAGTTAGATCAACATTGATATTATTTTTTGTGATATTACTTCCATTAAAAATATTTGCACTAATGGTATGTGTTAAACCTGTTTGTTGCGAAACTTTACCCGGTGCATTTACCATAAGCACAGCTGCTTCATTTGTAAAAGAGTTGGGGCATCCAAATCGAAACAAGGGACGAAACGTGGTGGTTGATAACGTGTTTACCGCAGGTAGTGTTGAAGAGATATTTGTAGCACCACAATTAACCGCCGAATTTGTAAATGCTGTATACACAGCATTACCGGAAGCAAATTGCGCACCAACATATTCATAGGCTAAATAAAGTGCGCCTCCCGGTGTAAATGTAAAGTTTGATGGGAATTGAAAATCAACAACAGTAGCTGCTGATCCTTGCGGAATATTATATACTCCTGAAAATACTTGAGTCATACCAACCGTAGCGGTTGACCAACTTGTACCTAAAGTGTACGACGAAGCATTAGTGTTTTGTAAGTAAACAGTTAGTGTTCCGTTTGCCGGAGCATTAACCAAGGTATTAGTTAAAACAAAACCAAACGACGCAATACTTGGCGTTAAAGCAGATAGCTCCGAGGCAGGCACATGATAACATGCTCTTAAACTTGTGTGATTTGCAGTACCGTTGGGCGCTCTTAAACCAGTTGTGCCGTTTGATAAACTGGCCGACGGGCATGTTGTTACATTATTAACCTGAGCTTTAAATAAAGTTAGGCTTAATAAAAAAACACTAAGTGTATAGATCTTTTTCATGCTTATTTTTTTTGTTTATCAAATTTATTAAATAAAAACACGTGGCCAGCATCAATTTGATATACGGTAAATAAAAAAGGCCATCTCTTTTTAAAGAGAAGGCCTTTCAAAACTATATTCTAAAGTATTATTTACTTATTACAAGTTTAGTTGTGGTGAAATCTTTACCACTACCAACTCTAACAAAATAAATACCTTTTGTTAATGACTCAGTATTTAACTCGTTTTTCTCAGTTAAATTAGTGCGAGTGATCACAACTTGACCTAACGCATTCATAACTTGAATTTGAGAATCTTTGTTTGCGTTGTTAACATAAACAGTTACTTTATCAGTAGCAGGGTTTGGATAAACACCTACTTGAGAAGTAAGACTGTTCTCAGTTAAACCTACGTTACAAATTGTAACAGTAAGACTCCAAGCTTTGCTATCTAAAACTGTATTACCCGGAGAGTAATTACTTTGCTTTTGAAGTTTGATGATCAATTGATCATTTACAACTGCAGTATAAGATGGAGGTCCAGCGCTGATGTTATAAGCGTGATTTGGAGAATCAATATACTCGGTAACAGCAGGGCTACCACCAAAGTTCCAAGTTACAGCAGAATCTTGAAGTGTTGAATTAGGATCATTTAAAAGAGTTGTGTTAGCAAATGGCTTCCACATTTTATAGAATCTATTTAAGTTCCATTGCTTGCTTAATGCATTTGCTGAAGTAGTGTTGATATAATTCACAGATGCAGTATTACAAGTTGTCATTGTAGTTGAAGCATGGTCAGCAGTAAATACATAAGCAACGCGAGGTGCAACTATAAATTCGAAGTCAGAACCAGTATTACCAGCGCCAAGGTTGAAAAGGTTTGTTGTATTATCCCACAATCCAGGGAATATAGTACCATAACCAATCAAACCGTATCCTTCACCATACATTTGCTCAGGAGCAGCTGGAGAAATAGCAGCCGTTGATGTTCTTGCATTGTTCATGAACATACGTAAGGTATCAGCAGGGTTAGTAGAAGTGTTCTTTGCTATGATAGCAAAATCTCCCATAACTAAAACTGTAGAAGAGAAATTACATCCTACATAGTTACCAATTGTACTAGACGCAATAGATGTTGTACAATTTCCTAAAGAAGCACCAGTTGGCATACCTGCTACCACGTTGAAAACGTGAAAAGTAATAGGAACTGAAGCACTAGGAGAAGAAGGGTGTTTCATAAAAATACCTTCAGCACCTGAAACAACCATGCTACCTGATTGTGCAAATAAAGCACCACCAGAGTTAATTGAAGCAGTACCTGTAATAGGAGGAACTTTTATAGTGTAAAAAGAATTTGCGTTTGTTGTTGTATTACGGTATTGATGCTTATTAATAAAATACCAATTGGTATCTTGAACAATAGCATTAGCTGCAGATTTTCCCGCAACAAGTTCAGGACCATTATTTGATTCAATTACGCGACCACCAGCTGTAGCTTTATCAGCAAGGGTAGTAACAGCGCGTGAGTTTTGAGCAGAAGCCGTAGTAAGAACAGCGGCAGCGATCAAAGAAAAGTAGATTTTTTTCATTTTTAGTAATTTATAGGTTTGAATTTCAAAAATAGTGAATTAAACAATCACTTTAAATTTATTTTAGCTATTGTGAAAAAAAAACTCCCCTTTAACAAAAGGGGAGCTTAAAACAATTTAGATAATTTAAAACCTTACATTATAGGTCTACTTTAACAGAAGCAAGTTTATCGCTCATGTATTCACCATTTTTTAACTTATTTACGATCTTACTAAAGCATTCTATAGTAAGATTAACATCTTCAGCAGTATGCATTGCTGTTGGGATCAAACGCAAAATGATCATCCCTTTAGGAATCACAGGATAAGTAACCATTGAACAAAATACACCAAAATTCTCACGAAGATCTTTCACCATGTTTGTTGCCTCAGGTATTGATCCATTTAAATACACCGGAGTTACAGGCGAATTTGTATCGCCGATATTAAAGCCTGCTTTTTGTAAACCGCTTTGCAATAAACGCGTAAGGTCCCATAATTTCTCGCGGTATTCAGGGTGGTTACGCATTAATTCAATACGCTTTAAAGCACCAACCACTAAAGGCGTGGGTAAACTTTTTGCAAATATTTGGCTGCGCATATTATAACGCAAAAATGTAATAATGTCTTTTGTTGAACTTATAAATCCACCGATCAACGCAAATGATTTTGCAAACGTTCCAAAATAAATATCAATACCGTCTTGGCAACCTTGCTCCTCGCCTGTTCCACCGCCATTTTTTCCCATAGTACCAATACCATGCGCATCATCAACAAATAAACGGAACATGTATTTTTTCTTCAGATCAACTATCTCTTTTAATTTTCCTTGATCTCCACGCATACCAAATACGCCTTCAGTGATCAATAAGATACCTCCACCGGTTGTTTCTGCAATTTTTGTGGCGCGTTGCAATTGTTTTTCACAATCAGCAATATCATTATGTTTAAATACAAAACGTTTTCCCATGTGTAAACGCATACCATCTAATATACAAGCATGACTTTCGGCATCGTAAACTATCACATCATGACGATCAACCATCGAATCAATAGCGCTTACCATTGCCTGATAACCAAAATTACAAAGGATGGTATCTTCCTTTTTTACAAAGGCAGATAGTTCTTTTTCCAAACGCTCGTGAAGGTCAGAATTACCACTCATCATACGTGCTCCCATTGGAGCCGCTAAACCATATTGAGCCGCAGCTTCAGCATCCGTTTTACGAACTTCGGGGTGATTAGCTAGTCCTAAATAATTGTTCAAACTCCAATTCAATAATTTCTTCCCTCTAAATATCATATGGGGACCAATATCGCCCTCTAACTTTGGGAATGTAAAATACCCGTGAGATTCTTTAGCATGTTCGCCAATTGGCCCCATGTTATCTGTTACTTTTTTGAAAATATCCTTCATATGATTGTTGTGTATAATGAACGCCAAAAGTACGATTTTTCCGCGTAAACTCAAAGGCTCAAAGGCATTGATTAACCTGAATTTGTTACTAATTTGGGATAATTATGCACATTTAAGTCATTGCTTTTCCGAACTTTAAAATCGAAATGGAAGATAGTTACTGTATATATAATGGACATTTGATCAGCATTTACGAGCCTGCTAT
>CAYYUS010000310.1:0-938 GCA_964474925.1 uncultured Akkermansia sp.
GTAGGTATAATAATTTACACGGTAACTCGCTACATCGGTACTTGCTTTGGCAATTAATTTTTCGGCTTCGTCAATTTGCCCAACTTGCGCATACGCACTTGCTAATAACCAACGTGCTTCGTTAGTTAAGCCTCCATATTCGCGCAAACGATTCATAGCGCTTGTAGCAGGTTGATTTGCTAGTGCTAAAACATACAAACGGTAAGCTTGACTCATATCGTTAGTATAATATTTATTTTTACTGATCTCAAAATTTTGCGCCACACTTTGCTGATAACTTACCCAATCTTTTTTCATGCCCGCCGGAAGTGTAAATCCTTTTTTCTCCGCTAATATTAAAAAATGTCCTGCGTAAGTTGTTCCCCAATCGTTTGGTTCGGTTAATCCTTGCCAATAGGCCATAGCTCCGTTTTGTAATTGGAATTTGCGGATCTCGTTAATACCACCTTTGATATTATTCTCTACAGCGGTTTTACGCTCAGGAGATAATTCCATGATATCACTTAAATACAATTGCGCAAATGTTTGCGAAGTGGTTTGCTCAATACAACCGTGAGGGTAGGTGATCAAATATTGCAAACGCTCTTCCAAATTAATAGGAGGAATGGTGGATAGTTCCAACACACCACTGTTTGTTCCTGCTAAACCAACAGGGTTTATATTCTCACCAACTGATTTTCCGGCATCCACCCAAAAATCTTTAATGGTTGTTTGATATGGATTTGGATTACGCACGTCTAATTCTATTTCGTACTTAGCTGTGTGTCCGCCACCGGTTGCCGTAATTTTTACTTTGGCAATTCCTGTTTTGTTTTTTACTTTTAAATCGAACGACACTAATTTCTCGTCATCCTTACCAACATTGATCGTTCTTACATTTCCGCCAACGGTTTGTAAAAATTCATTTACTTCCACTTTTATTTGCGTACTTCCAACGG
>CAYYUS010000310.1:948-4197 GCA_964474925.1 uncultured Akkermansia sp.
AGTGCAATAGATTTATGGTATTTCAGCCAGCACCCATAAAGACCGATATTTTACCGATATCGGTAATTTTACTTCTTCGGTTACACTTAATACACGTGGTAAAGTTCCAAGCACCATCAATGGCGCTTTTACTGGCGTAGTTTTTTCGGCCATACCATAAGCGCCTTTTTCGCCGGCAATTACCATGGTACGAACTGAACCTACATACATTGGCATTTTAAATTTAATAGTGTGTTTATCGCCTTTGTCTACATGAAAAGGACCAAAAAATCTTACCATTGGTTTAAAGCGATTTGCTTTGGCACCATCATCCCCAACTTCGCTGCCATCACCACCAATACTTAAAATACGCTCTAGCTCTGCGCCAAATGCGCCAATAACGTTATCGTAAACGTCCCAAGTTTTTACACCTAATGCTTCTTTGGAATAAAATGTATTCCAAGGATTTGGTGTTTTAAATCGTGTAATATCCAATAAGCCTTCGTCAACCACGGCAATGGTAAATGCCATTTCTTTTCCATTGGTTTCGCTTACTTTAATAGTTACATCTTGTTCAGGTACTAATTCACTCGGCATTTCTATCACCGGCTTTAAATGTGTTTCCGGATCATCAATAGTAATTGGTACAACGCCGTATAAACGAATTGGAAGATCGTTTGCGCGCGAATGTGGTTGTAATAACGATACATGCACGTAAACATTCGGTGCCATTTCGGGTTTTACTTTGAATTTATATTTGGTTGTTCCTTTTTCTGTTTCTATCCAATTGGCTTCTAAAACGCGACTGCCATTTTCAATAGTAACTAAGGCTCTGCATTTTTCAGGTGTAGGAATTGTAACCGTAACTTCATCTTTTGTTTTGTACGATGTTTTGTCGGTGGTAAAGTTCAACATATTGGTCACAATTTTGTTATCGCTTCCGCCATCGCGATCCATCCAGTTTGGCCAATCAAAATACGTTACCATGCTTGCTGAGTGTCCATCGGCATCGGTTACTTTAATTAAATAACGTCCCCATTTACTTTCTTTTACGTTAACTTTTACTTTGGCTTTACCGTTAACGCTAGACACCACTTCGCTTTGTACCGATTCGTGGTATTCATCACTTGCATAATTGGCAACATCATCAGCGTACTGATCCCACCACCAACGCCAGCTTAATTTATACATCTCAAATTTTAAATTACATCGCGAAGTGGCAATACCTTTAAAATCGCAAGTGGCAATTTGAATGTAATGATCTTTGCCCGTGTAAAGTATGCCTGTGTTCTTTTCGCCTTCAGGTAATTTTAATCCGGTATAATAGGTGTAAGGAGAATACGGAATTGAAAAACGATCAACGCTAAAGGCGCCACCTTGTTCATAAACGCGCGTTGTGAAATTGGCTTTTAAGAAACCCGGAGCATTACTTTGTACATCAATGTTCAATGGTAAACTAATATCGCCTTTGTCATCTAATTTATCATCCAGCACAGTAATGTTTTGCGCTTCGTAACGCAAGGTTGCATCATCAAAAATATAATCTTTGAATTTTGGGAAGGATGTATTATCCGAACTCAATGATACCTGAACGTTCACGGGTAAATTATGAACTATTGCGCCTGTTAGCCAATTAGCATGTACGCTCAATATGTTTTTATCAGAAGCACACAGTAATTTATTATCACCTGCATCTACTTGTAATTTCAAGCGGTTTGGCATTATGGCTTCAATACGAATGCTCTTATTGAATTTTATACTTCCAATTTTTACTTCGGCATTCCATAAACCGGTTGGTGCATTTTTATCGGTAACTGTAGAGAAGTTATAAAAACCATCTACGCTCTTATTGCTAAATAAACGTTTGGTGGTTTGTCCTTGCGGATTGGTTAATTCAAATACCACAGGATGATTTACCGGAATATTCCCCAGTTTATCTTCTAAAATAAAGTTTAAGAATAATGAATCACCCGGACGCCAAACGCCGCGCTCACCGTAAATAAATCCTTTGATACCTTTTTTAATGGCCTCACCCGAAACATCGTATAAACTTAAAGGTAAAGTGGCACCATCATCTAAACGTAAATACGCACGTTGATTATCTTTTTTAGCAACTAAAAAATAGGCTTTTTGTTTGAGGTTCATAAATAATTGTCCATCACCATTGGTTTTATCGCTTTGGATCAATTGTTTTTGGTAATCGTAAGCTTCAATAGTTACATCGCCAATTGGGTTTGTAGTTAAAAGATCATTCGCCACAACAAATAAACTTCCGTCGTTCCCTTTTTTAAGTGTGATACCAAGGTCAGAGGCTAAAATATTTCTTGCAACTGTTCTTTCGTACTGACGATAATAAGCGCCTTTACAAGGATTATCTCTATCGCTCCAATTATAATCTTCGTTCTCATCATATTCGTTGTTCGAATAATAATAGTCTTCATAATAGTAACCGTAAAACGCCACTTCTTCATCATCAGTTGGTTCTTTGATCTCTTCCATTTCAAACTTGCTATCGTCGGTATTCCCTAAACAAGAATATGTTGAATACGATTTTTTGAAACTTAAGAATACACGATAAATAGCACCCGGTTCTGATTTTATCAATGTAGAAATATCTAAAGAGAATTTTTTCCAAACGCTGTAATCTGCAGGATTAGTAATTCCCAAATTAATGCGTTTCTCAACTATTTTCTTTCCAACCTGCGCTAAATTGTTCCCACCGTCAAGGGCATTGCCTTGTAAGAATTGTAAAACGTTATTCTCGTAGATCTTCACAATTTTTACATCTACTGCTCTTAAGTTTACACACTCGAATGGAATGCTTAAATTATTTGATGATGGTAAAATATTTCCTTCACCCAAAAACTTAACTGCCGGTTTTACTTCGGTAAATACAATGCTATGTTCGCTTGAAGTTTCAATGCGCGTGCCTTTTGTATCTTTAATACCACCCTCAATTTTTAAAGTGTATGAGCCTGTTTTAAATTCGTTAGGGTAAATCAATACTTGGTTATTGCTTACAATGAATTTAAGATCTTTAAATCCTCCGAGGTCAATTAATCCTTCTAATGATTGATTTGCATCAACAGGATTAGAATAGTTCAATAATACGTATTGTTCGTTATCATTAATTAAACGCGTATCCATTAATTTGAATTCTCCTTTTTTAGGAATTTCAAAACTCTTATCCAGTTTTACGTCAAGTCCTAACTCTTTAGCATCACAATTAAATGTAAGAGCGTTGTGTCCTGTGTTTGGTCTTTCAATACT
>CAYYUS010000311.1:0-4190 GCA_964474925.1 uncultured Akkermansia sp.
GAAGGACATCTTGTGAAAAATAATCCCTTCTTTAATTGGATACCAATGAATTCGGTAAAAGGCGAGATATTAGAAATTGAAGCCGAAGGAATTGAATTAGATAAAGAGATACTGAATCACAATGCGTTTATTTTTAAATTAAAAGATAAACGTTTTAAAGTGGGTGCAACCTATAATTGGAATGAATTAAATGATGAAACTACCGAAAGTGGCGCAAACGAACTAAAGGAAAAACTAAAAGGACTTATTAAAGTTCCTTATAACATAATAGAGCACAAAGCAGGCGTAAGACCTTCTACAAACGACCGTAGGCCCATCATCGGGCAGCATCCTTTGCATAAAAACCTCTTTGTTTTCAATGGTTTAGGCACAAAAGGCGTAATGCTTGCCCCCTATTTCTCGAAAAAATTTGTACATTTCTACTTAAATAAAGAGGCTTTGGAAACAGAAGTTGACATAAAGCGTTTTTATAGTAAATTCCATAATGGCTAAAAAAATAAATTCGGTAAGAGTAATTGGCAGACGCGAGTTTGTTGATCTTCCTTTGCTGCATATTAATAACACAGAAGCCAAAATTGATACCGGTGCTTTTTCATCGGCCATTCATTGCGAAGAGATAGAGGTAATAAAAGAAAATGGTGTTTCCTATTTAACATTCACACTTCCTGCCGACTATTATCAAGGAAACAAAACACAACGTCACAAAACAACAGAATTCTCTCAAAAGAAAATAAAGAATTCCTTTGGAGAAGCCGAAGAGCGATACATCATTCGTACACAAATTCACATCGGACATAAGACCATTATGGCCGATTTCTCACTCTCCGACAGAAAGAGCATGCGCTACCCTATTTTGATCGGACGTAAAGCGATTAAGGGGAAATTTATCATTGATGTAAAACAAGCGCACTTGAATGGTAAAAAACTTTCGTTATATTTAAATCAAATTCTGAAAAAATGATGCGTATCGCTATTTTATCGCGCAACAAAAATCTCTACTCAACAAGGAGATTGATCGAAGCTGCAGAAAAAAGAGGTCACGATGTAGTTGTGATCGATCACATGAAATGTGTTTTGGCCATTGAACAAGGCCGTCCACATATTTATTATGATGGAAAAGAAATTACCGGTGTAAATGCGGTAATTCCGCGCATTGGTGCATCGGCAACATTTTATGGTACTGCGGTTGTTCGTCAATTTGAAATGATGAAAATTTTCACAGCAGTTGAATCACAAGCCCTAGTTCGTTCGCGAGATAAACTAAGAAGTTTACAAATATTAGCGCGTGCCGGTTTAGGAATTCCAAAAACTGCTTTTGCTAACTCACCAAAAGATAAAGACATTGATAGCGTTATTGACGCAGTTGGCGGTGCGCCTTGCGTTATAAAATTATTAGAAGGCACACAAGGCATTGGTGTAATTTTAGCAGAAAATAAAAAAGCTGCCAGTAGTGTAATTGAAGCATTCTTAAAGCTGGAAGCTAATATGTTGGTTCAAGAATTTATTAGTGAAGCAAAAGGCGCCGACCTTCGCGTGTTCATTGTAGATGGACAGATTGTTGGTGCCATGAAACGTCAAGCAAAAGAAGGCGAATTTAGAAGTAACTTACATAGAGGGGGAAAGGCTACGGTTATTAATTTATCTCCTGAAGAACGTGCAACAGCCATCAAAGCCGCAAAAAAATTAGGTTTAGGTATTGCAGGCGTAGATCTATTACAGTCATCTCGCGGACCTTTAGTAATGGAAGTAAATTCTTCGCCAGGCTTAGAAGGCATTGAAGGAGCTACCGGTATTGATATTGCAACCAAGATCATTGAATATGTAGAACGTAACGAATTTAATAAACCGGGGGAATAACGATCGTGAGCATTGTAATTAATAAACAAACTATAAAACCCGGTGAACACAAAACCGTGATCTTAAATTCATATGAGTTGCATACCAAAACACATATTGAAATTCCTGTTCATGTGATCAACTCAGGAAAACCAGGTCCTGCCATTTTGTTAAGCGCCGGAATGCATGGAGAAGAAACAAATGGAATTGAGATCATAAGAAGAATAATTCAACGCAAAGAAGTTCAGAATTTAAAATGCGGTTCATTAATTGCGATACCTGTTATCAATATCATTTCTTTTCTTTATGGTAGTCGCGATCTTCCTGATGGTCGCGATCTTAATCGTTGTTTTCCTGGATCCAAACAAGGTTCAATTGGAAGTAGAATTGCTTATGACCTAGTGAAACATATTTTCCCTATCATCGATTTTGGAATTGATTTCCATACAGGAGGAGCAAAAATAAATAACTATCCACAAATACGCTGCGTATTTGAATTTGATGGCAATTTAGAATTGGCCGAAAAATTTGGCGCGCCATTAATTATCAATAGCAAATACCGAGATGGGACGCTAAGGAAAGAAGCGGCAAAAAAAAATAAACCCATTTTAGTTTATGAAGGTGGCGAAAGTATGCGTTTTGATTACTTAGCCATTAACGAAGGTTACAATGGATGCTTACGTTTAATGAATGCATATCAAATGATCAATGCAGAAGTGCCAGATATGCCTGCTGTAAAAATCGTAAAGGATACTTGGATACGTGCAAATTCAAGTGGTTTGTTTCACATGAATAAAAGCAATGGCTCACATGTTCTTAAAGGAGATCTGCTTGGTGTTGTTTGCAATCCCTTTGGGAATTTAGAAGATAAGATCTATGCTCCTGAAGCAGGATATCTTGTAGGGATCAATAATCAACCTGTGGTAAACCAAGGCGATGCTTTGATCCACTTGGGATTTACTGAAGAGTAGTTTAATTATGCTTTAACCGAAGCAGTAGCTTTTTCTACACACGCTAAAATTTTACCGGCCAATTCGCTCATTTCCTTTTCTGTCCAGGTGCAACGAATTCCAAACGAAATTAAACGTCCAACAACCTCTTGCGTTTTTGGTAAATTGAGATTATTATAATCTTGTGGCGCTCCTAATAATTGAATTGCTAGTTTTGAAGCTGTTTTTAAATTTTTAATATGGTCCCACTGATTAATAAAATGATACATGTTAGTGAACCAATAATTAAATCCACCTACTCCTGCTTTGTTGAATTCATCAACCGTACGTTTGGCAGTTTCAGTATCAGGCATCAATATATTTAAAAATGTTCCTGAATCTCCGGCGTCATCTCCAAGTTTAGCAAAACTGATATTTGAATTCTTGGATAATTCCTTTTGTAAGTATGCCTTGTTCTTTAAATTTGAAGTTCGAATGGATGGTACCTTACGTGTTTGCGCTGCACCAACAGCAGCATGCAATTCAGAGATGCGATAATTGAAACCAATTATAGGGTGATTCTCCATTCCGCGATTAGAACCAACATGGTCATGACCATGATCACAGTAACTATCCGCTAAATGATATGTCTTTTCATCATTAGTAACTAAAATTCCGCCTTCGCCTGCCGTTGCAATTTTAAAGAAATCGAAAGAATATGCGCCTGCTTTACCAAACAAACCTGTTGCAGTTCCTTTATAAGATGCAGCAAAAGCTTGCCCTGCATCTTCCACTAAGATCAGTTTATTATCGTTCACCACTTTCATGATCTCATCCATATTAGCATTACCGCCACACATATGAACTAAACAAACTGCTTTTGTTTTTGATGTAAGCACTTTTTTTATTCCATCTGCACTTAAACATAAGGTCTCATCTATTTCAGCAAATACAGGTAATGCGCCTAACATTAATACAGCTTCAATTGTAGCAATATAAGTAAAGGGTGGACAAATAACCTCATCACCTGCGCCAATACCGCTCGACGCTAATGCGGCTAAAATAGCAGCCGATCCGTTAGATACTGCTAATGCATATTTTGCACCGGTAATTTTTTTTGCTTCAGCTTCAAAATCCTTTGCTTTCCAAATATTATTACGCTGTGCATCATGATTAAATCGGAACATGATCCCAGTTGATAAAACATCTTCAATTTCCTTGCGCTCTTCGGCGCCAAATAATTCTGTTCCCGGCATGGTGTGTGTTTTTTATTATACAAATATACGATTTAATAAGAACGCTATTTTACGTTGATTATTACACGTCAATAAAAATTTCAGAAACTTTTTGATTGTCGAAGAAAATGGTAACGCCTGCTTTTTCAAACACCAATTGTTTTTCTCCCCAATCTTTGTCTAACTCATG
>CAYYUS010000312.1:0-4186 GCA_964474925.1 uncultured Akkermansia sp.
TATAGTAAATCGAATGCCTGTGCATGTTTCGGGTACAGCAGGATACACGCCAAGGTTAACATAATAACCTTTGTTCATCATTTTATGTACCAAATTATATCCAACTTTTGGCAAACCCACACCAATAAATTTTATGGGTACATTACTATTCGAGATCAATGGCAAGCCATATTCCTCGCACAATTTATTGCACAGTTGTATTTTCCGCATTAAACTTTCCTGCTTTGGTTTAAGATCACCACTTAGATGGATCTTTGCCGAGGCAATAGAACAACCTATGGTTGCGGGTTGTTGTGGGCCTGAATACGTAAGCGGACCTCCCCAGGTTCGCACCTTTTTATACCATTCTTCGTTAGGGAAAATAAAAACTCCGCCGGCTGAACCAAAACCTTTGGCAAGAGACGTTGCCAAGATCATTTTTGGATGTAGTTCATTGATCTCATTCAAAAAATACCCCTTCCCGTTTTCGCCTGTCCAACTCATGCCATGCGCATCATCCACATACAAATACAATTGCGGATGTCTATCCAATAGTTTCATGAGTTCCTTTGCTTGGGGAACATCTCCATACATTGAATAAACGCCATCAATAAAATACCAGATCCTGTTATGCTTGTTCTTTAATAAATGGATCTTTTCTTCAAGCTCATCCAATCTGCTATGACGCAGTAAAGAAATTGTTACTCTTTTATCAATTAATTTAGTGCCATGATGCATAGAAATGTGAGCTTGATGATCTAGAATAATAGCATCATTCTCTTCAATAATTGCCGGAATGGTGGCCAAATGCCCTAAAGTTGAGTTTTGCGAAATAAGTAATGGCCTATTAAATATTTTATAAAGCAGTGCTTCAAGCTCTTTGTAAGGTGCAATTGAAACATAAGCTCGAGAACTAGAAAATTGAGAGCCATACTCGGTTAAATGCTTTATTCCACTCTGGATTATTCTGTTATCAAACTCTAAACCGAGGTAAGAACATGAGCCAAAATTAACTAGCGGTCTGTCGTAATTTTCCAACATTAAGGTTCTTCCGGTAACTGAGCTACCTGTTTCGTACAAATGAACGATCCCTTTTTGCTTGGCAAATTCAATATGCTCATTTACAGAGTCATAGAAACTATTGGATGTCTTTGATTTTTTCATAAAATTTTGATTATTGAATAAAGATTATACATTTGTAACTAAACATTTTAGGTTGAATAATATGGGCAAAAGTTATATTAATGAATACACTGAAATGCGAATAAATGAAGGGATATTGTTTATTAAATATAAGCCTAACCTCAAAATCACATTAGAGGTAGCCATGCAATGCGTAAAAGATAGATTGAATTTTTGTGAAGGAGTATCGTACCCTATGATAGCAGAGTTAAGCGATATGAAAGAAGTTTCTAAAGAGGCTAAAAATACCTTTCTTCTGAAGAAGCAACAATAGGTATAGAGGCCGGTGCTTTCATAGTTAAAAATCATTTTTACAAACTAATTGGTTCAGTATTTCTTAGTTTGTATGTGAATCTTCATCCTCATACCCCTCCTTCCAAATTATTTAACGATGTATCTGATGCTAAGGAATGGATCCAAAAATTTGTGAAACTACAACCCTCAAAAATTCTGTAAATTAACTTTTCCTCAAAGAATTACCTAGTCTCAAAACCTGTGGATATCCACAGTATTTAAAGAGTTGTTTATTTAAGGTATATTGACACACAAATGGGCTTTCCAAAACAAAATATAATTATAGCAGATACAAGTAAAATTTTCTGTCTCGGCCTATTTACCATGCTAAAAAGACTAAGTTTTGTAAAGGGGGTTGAAATCGTAGGCTCTTTTAAAGAAGTATTAGATCTCTGTGAAGATGAAAATTATCAATTAGCCATTATTGATGATCATTTGGTTAATACAGAAACTTTTGATTTTGTAAAAACCCTTAGATCAAAAAGTAAAAAGCTATCTATTATCATTAGTAGCGAGGTGCTTGAGCAAAACCTCATTAATCAACTCATTTCAAATAACGTTAACGGTTTTATTCCGAAACCGGCCACTGATGATGTTATTTTAAAAACTATTCAAGACGTAATAAAAGGTGATATTGTAGATAATAGGCAAGTAACACAAAATTTAAAAGCCATTAACTGCAAACGATCCTTAGAATACGGTACCATAAGTTTTGACCTTACAAAAAAAGAATTGGAAGTTCTTTATAAAATAACCGAAGGAAAAAGCAATAAAGTTATTGCGGCCGAAATGGGTTTAACCGAAAGAACCGTTGAGTTTCATAAAACCAACCTTTACAAAAAAACACATAGCAATTCCCTAGCCGATCTGGTTCATTTAACAATTGTGACGAGGTTGCTTTAGCGCCTCTTCAAGTATTTGATCAAGAGTTACCGATTAAAAGCTTACTTACTTTTCTGTTTTTCCAACGGGTTTCCACAGGTGTGTTGTATTCGATATTTCTATAACTTGATCTTCCTGATCTTTTAGAAAAACTAATCAGATCTTGCAAAAAAGAAGATAGAAGAAAATGATACTTTTCTAAAGTAGTTAGCATCATTATAAAAAAAGTAATAAAAATCGAAAATGGATTTTAAAATAGTAATTGATGACATCTTTTCACTTTTAACAAAGGACAAATCACTAACCCCTATTGAAAAAAAACGAGTTCTTAGTATAGTGAATGACTTTGAGGGCGGAAGCTGGAATTCCGATCGGTTTAATAAATTTATTTGGAACAATATTAAAGAAACAGCTTTATCACTTAAGGAACGAAGGTCTCTAATTGACGAAGGTGAAGATTCAATACTTACTAGCTCTGCTAAAAATCTAAGATTATCGGAAGCAGATACAGACTTCGGGAAAGGTAGTGAAATAGCTGAAATATTGCTTTACGGAATAATGAAAAATCATTACCATGCACTACCCATTGTTCCAAAGATATTTTACAAACAAAATCAACAAGACTACGCCAAAGGTGCAGACAGTGTTCATATTGTGATAGAGAGTAAAACAGACTTTTCTCTTTGGTTTGGAGAATCCAAATTTTATGACAGTATAGAAAATACTCGTTTTGATAAAATAATTGCTTCTGTTAAAGAATCTCTCTCACTAAATAAATTAAAAAAAGAAAATTCAATTATTACTAATGTATCTGACATTAATGACTTTGAAGAAATATCGCCCGAATTAAAGAAGAAGATCATTAATTCCCTTTCACAAAAGGTATCAATAGACAATATTAAACCAATCCTTAATATTCCGATTCTATTGCTTTATGAATGTAAACTCACAGAAAGCGAATCGCACCTCACAGACGACTATCTCACCAAAATAAAAGATTTCCATGCAGAACGGGCGACAGTATATTACAAAAAGCAGATTACCGCTTGCTCAACTATTGACCTGTATTCTGAAATCAAATTTCATATTATTTTATTTCCTGTACCTAAGAAGGAACCTATTGTAGAAAAATTCATTGCGAAAGCAAAAATATATAGAGATTAAAACATGGAAGACTATATTTTCGAGACCTGTCAAGGCATTAATACTTTATTGCAAACAGATAAAGATAATGAAGCAAGAGTAGAACTAATTAAGTTGCTAGACTATCATTCTAATAAGGATATACCATACACGCCTATAGTAAATCATTTTATACGGGAAACAGGGTTATTTCCCTATTTACAAGAAGAAACTTCAAATTGGGAAGAAAGATATATTTATGATGTTTTCAAGGTAAATGTGGGGGAAAAAGATCTAGTTACTCTACACAGAGAACAATCTTTTTTGCTAAAAAAATTATTAAATGGTGAAAATATCGCTGTAAGTGCTCCAACTAGTTTCGGGAAAAGCTTTGTTGTAGACGCTTTTATTAAAATAAAAAAACCAAACAATGTGTTGATAATTGTACCCACGATCGCATTAACTGATGAAACTAGAAGAAGGCTGTATAAGAAATTCGCTAATGAATATAAAATTATAACGACAACAGAAGTTGAACCAGGAGATAAAAACATTTTCATTTTCCCGCAGGAAAGAGCTATAAGTTATTTAAATAAAATTGAATCTTTCGATATATTAATAATTGACGAGTTCTATAAGGCAAGTAGTGTACATGATAAAGAAAGATCTCCTAGTTTAGTAAAAGCAATAATTAAACTTGGTCAAAAGTCAAAGCAAAAATATTTTC
>CAYYUS010000313.1:0-4178 GCA_964474925.1 uncultured Akkermansia sp.
CTTTACACTTAACCAAGCCCAACCGCTTCCAAAACGTGTAGCGCCGGCTTGTGTAAAATCAGTTTTAAATTTATCAAATCCTCCAAGGTCAGAGTCAATTGCTTTTGCAACTTCTCCGGTTGGAGCACCACCTGCATTAGGTGCCATTATTTCCCAGAATAAACTGTGATTAAAATGTCCGCCACCATTATTGCGAATAGCAGGAGTGTATTTAGAAATATTCTTACAGATCTCCTCAATACTTAAATTCTCCGCGCCACTTCCAGGTAGAGCGTTATTTAAATTTGTTACATAAGCCTGGTGATGTTTCCCGTGATGGATCTCCATTGTTTTTGCATCAATATGCGGCTCTAATGCGTTGAACGCGTAATTTAGTTTTGGTAATTCAAATGCCATAATTTTATTTTTTTGATTAGTAATTGATTTATTTAGAGGTATAAATATAGTTATATATTCATTTAAATGGAAGAAGAAATACTAACGAATTGTTACTTTAAAACCTCAATAGCCTTAAGCACACAATTATCGTGCTCATTTAGATTAGGATAATACCCATCTTTATCAAACAGATTCCTGCCTATTAATGATTTAAGGATCAATTCAATTCCGGTTAATTGCTTGCCGTTTGCGGAAATTTGCGAATTATTACTTTTTGAATTTACATAAGACGAGAATTCCTGCAACACATCAGTGCCCACCTTAAACTGCATATTAAAATCGTTTGCGGTTTTAAATTTACTTAATAAAATGCTGCGTTTTTTGTCGGTATACTCAAAAGCAAATGAATTAATAGTGCCTGTATAATACATACGATTTACAATGGTGCTATATTTGGCAGTGTCAACCGGAACAAAAACATCAGGCACAATTCCACCACCGCCATACACAACTTTTCCGCCAGGCGTGATGTATTTTTTTGTCTTATCAAGTTTAATGCTGTCTAAATTATATAACTCACCATTTTCGTAACGATCGTATTCTTCATTATAATACGCATCATTTCCATGCGTATAAGGTTTTTGAATGCAACGTCCTGTTGGTGTATAATACCGCGCAATGGTCAAACGAATTCCCGATCCATCAGGCAGATCAATTTGATCTTGCACCAAACCTTTTCCAAAACTTCTTCTTCCAATAATGGTTGCTCTGTCATTATCTTGTAAAGCGCCTGCAACAATTTCACTCGCACTAGCGCTTCCTTCATCAATGAGAACAACGATGGGATTCTTTTCAAAACCTCCTTGCGTTGTTGAATTGTAAGCTTTTTTAGGATGTGCTCTTCCTGCGGTATAAACAATTTGTAAGCCATTAATTAAAAATTCATCTGCTAGATCAACCGCTGTTTTTAAAAATCCACCACCGTTTCCTCTTAGGTCGATGATCAATTTTTTCATTCCCTTTTTATTGAGCTCATTAAAGGCTTTTAAATATTCATCATAAGTGGTAGCTGCAAATTTGCTGATCTTCATATAGCCAATTCCCGGTTTTACCATGTAAGCAATATCAATGCTGTACAAAGGAATTTTATCGCGTATGATCTTGAACTCAATTGGTTTTTTTAAACCGCTTCTTAAGATGCTTACGATAACAGTGCTTCCACTTTTTCCTCTCAATTTATCAAACACCATTTTGTTGGTCACTTTTTTTCCGGTCATTGGTACTCCATCCACTGCCACAAATTTATCGCCCGCTTTAATTCCTAACTTTTCACTTGGTCCATCAATAATTGGGTTCACAACACGCACAGTATCTTTAATGATATTGAATTCAACGCCAATGCCATCAAAATTTCCTTCCAAGGGTTCGTTCACTAATTCAAATTCTTTAGCGGGAATATAATCGCTGTGCGGATCCAAATTCTTTAAAAGACTTGCAATTGCTTTTTCTTCCAGATCGGCAGGATCAATGGTGTCTACATAATGTTTTTCGATATAATTAATAAGACTGTTCATTTTTGTGCCGTTTGCTTGCTTATAATTAGCAATAACCGGCGAAGAAGTGCGTTTAGATAAGCAGTAACCTGCGGTTAAACCTAAAACCAAAACAATGGCAAAATAGATAGGCATTAACGACTTGCGTTTGTGAGGTTTATGATCGCTTGGCTCGAAGGTCATTTTGTACTACATTTGTAAGAGTAACAAATGTAGTTATTAGTTTGTTTAAAATGGTACGGATAGTAATGAATAAAAAGGGGAAAATATATAATTATGCTATTTTAACGATAGTGTTATCTCTTTTTATTTGCCTTTCGTGTAAAAAAAAGAAGACCACTGATCCGGTTCCTCAATATCCTATTCCATATGTTGCTGTAAACGTTACTATTTATCCAAATGACCCTACAAATTTTGCACTTCAGGCCATTGGTGGTTGGAAGTATTACTCAGGCGCAGGAGTTCATGGCTTGATCATTTATCGAAAAACACAAGCTGATTTTGTTGCTATTGAGAGAGCGTCTCCTGAAAATCCTAACGCAGCAGCTTCGGCGTTAAAAGTACAATCAGATAATTTTACCTTGAAGGATACAATTAAAAATGCACGATGGCAAATTGTTGACGGTGCACCAATGAATGGCACATCCAATTGGCAATTACGTTTGTATGGAACTACGTACGACGGGAATGTGTTGCGTATAATGAACTAATTTTCTATTTCCACTTAGTGGTTTTGATCAACTGCAATACATCTTCACGAATAAAATCCAAAACTAATTTTAGTGAATCAATATTTGGGCTTGCATTAAAGTATAATGCGCCACGCAAAAAATGATGCGTACTATCGGTTAAATAGAATTGCAAGCCTGAAGCTGTATTGCCCTCTATATCGTAAAGCAAGCCGTAAACTTTCGAACTATCGCGGATGATCACGCTTTCGTTCATACCGGTTGCTTTTACCTGATGGCGAACGGCAAAATTGCGAGCGTCTTCCAAATACGTGGCAATGTTATTGTCAACTTTTTTATAGCTTAAATGAATGGTTGCTTTAAATTTAGGGAAATCAATATTCAACCAGCAGGGTTCTGCATTGCTGTGTTTGTCTTTGGCTAAAACGGCATAAAGAGGATATTCAAATGAGAACGGACAAACACTGTCATACCTTACGTATTCTTTTTTGGGCATGTCAATTCTAAAATAGCCGCGAGGTTTTGGCGAATAGATCTCATCGTCATCACCTTCACATGAGATAAAGATCCATGAGCAAAATAGAAGAACTAGAATAGCTATGAGAATGCGCTTTAACATAGTGTAAAAATAGAGTACATTTACAACTCAGTTTGGCAATAAAAATATACTTATTAAGATTGCTCTCTTAAAAAGGAAGGTCTTTTGAGCTCATATCGTCAAAGTTGGTATCGGTATCAAAACCACCTTGAGGATTTTGCGAACCGGAATTCTCCCGCTTTTGTAAAATTCTAAATGTATCGGCCATAATTTCCGTTACTTGTCTTTTTTGCCCTTCTTTATCATTCCATTGACGCGATTGGATCTTGCCTTCTATGTAGATCTGCATTCCTTTTTTAAGCATTTTCTCTGCGTTTTCGGCATTTGTTCGCCACATCACAATATTATGCCATTCGGTATGTTCAATGCGATTACCGGTTTTATCTTTATACGCTTCGGTGGTTGCTAAACTAAAATTCACTCGCGCTATATTTCCTTCGAGGTATTTTAACTCGGGATCTTTTCCTAAATTTCCTATTAAGATCACTTTATTTACGCCTGCCATTTTTAATGTATTAATGAACTTTAAATATAGAAACGTTTTTGGACTCTTTGGCAAGCAGTTTTTAACCAACAATGCATAAGGTTTTGCACATTTATGGCACCTTAATGATCTCATAACGTTGTAATTTTTGAACCCTGAGAAATTTTGCTATATTTACTTTAACATTTAAAATTAGATCACATGAGAACAAAATTACTTTCTATCTTTTTTTGTTTCTTCTTCATTTCAATTTATTCTCAAACCTGGCAATGGGCTAAATTAGGCGGTGGAGTTTACAGCGATAAATCACAAGCAATTGACATTGATAACAACGGTAATTCTTATATAGGAGGTTTTTACAATGTAGGGCAACCTGCCAATATTACCATTAATTTTGGCGCAATTACTCCAACAGTTAACTGGGGAAAAGAAGGTTTTTTGGCTAAAGTAGATAAATTCGGGAATTATTTATGGGT
>CAYYUS010000314.1:0-4165 GCA_964474925.1 uncultured Akkermansia sp.
ATAAAAATGGTTAGCACGTAGATGGCCGATTTATTATCAATAGACCAACTTGTTAATTTGAACTCTTTAAATTTCTTTTCCACAATTAAAATATTTAGTATTTAATTAACATGCCTTCTGTTAAATCCAAATAACCTGACGTTATTAATTTGTCATTAAGGTTTAATCCCGTAATAATTTCTACTTTGCCTTTATAAATCTGTCCAAGAGTAATATCCTTTCTTATGGCAATTTCTTTTCCATTTTTGGCACCAACAATATAAACATATTCAGAAGTGCCTGAATGTTGGACAAGGTTGAGTGGTACTACAATCGCTGAATCCTTTTGGTAATCAACAACCTTTAGAACAGCAATCATATTCGGTCTATAGTCTTGATTTTGTGAATCTAAATCTGCCTCTGCACTAAAAGTTCTGGTTGTATTATTTATAACTTTTGAAGTATAAAATATTTTTGAGGGAATTTCCTTATTTAAATCAGGTAAGAAAATTATAACATCGTTTCCTTTTTTCACTTTTGAAGCATAGGTTTCAGAAATTTCAGCTTTCGCTTTTAACTTATTAAGGTTGACAACCCTTATTGCCGGCATACCCGGCATTAGTGATTGACCTATCTTAATATCAACTCCATCAACTACCCCGTTGATAGGTGACTTTATTTTTGAAAGCTCCATTTGTTCTTTTAAAGTTGAAATTTTCTTCTCTAAACTTTCCTTATTGTTTTTAGCAGATAAAAATTGGATTTCCGTGCCAATTTTCTGATCCCACAAATTTTTCTGTTTTTCATAAACGTCAGATGCAAAAGCAAGTGCGTTTTTTAGTTCCTCCAGACTTTGTTTAAAAACAGAATTATCAAGTTCAGCGAGCACCTGCCCTTCTGAAACCTCATCCCCTTCATTCACTAATATACGGTCAACAGCTCCAGCCATTTTAGCGCTAACAGTTACATTTTCGTCACCATCTACGCGGCCTTGAACATCTATAAAATGTTTGAAGGTCTCAAAAGTGACGGCCTTTATAGAGATGTCTTTTGTTTTTATATTGCTAATCGTAGTATCGCCACTTAAAGCAATCTCATCTTCAAGTTTTTTTATTTGCTCTAGTAAATCAGAACTTTGCTGCTTGAGCTTTTCTAGTTTGGCCTTTTTATCTCCCGATCCGCAAGAGGCTACTAATCCTGTTATGAGGATTATTAATACTAATTTTTTCATATATAGTTGAGTTGTTTTATTTTTAGTTTAATCTTTAATTTATTTTATTACACCAGTCGCCTTTTCGTAGTCAACTTTTGCTGTAAAATATTCGTACAAACCATTATAATAATTGGTTTGAGCCTCCTTTAATGCCGTTTCTGCATTCATAACTTCAATGCTGGAACCACTGCCTTGTTCGTACTTTTTCTTTGCAACATCATAAACCTCGTTCGCCAGTTCAATATTGGTTTTTTGAATATTTAAGGTGCTCAAAGCGTTTAATAAGCTTGATTTAGAAGTTTCAATTTCCAAATCAATAGCATTCCTCAAATTATTCATAGTGTTAATCGTTTTCAACAAATTAATTTTGGATTGCTGCAATCTATTATGATTTTGAAAACCATCGAACAATGGAAGATTTATAGTTCCTCCAATTATTCCGATTGGATACCATTTTTTGTTGGTATCAAAAAAATCAAACTCGTTTCGTTGTGCTTGTGCACTGTAATTACCATATAGAAATATGGAAGGTAAATATCTTAATTTACCCCTCTTCACATCAAGTTCATTTAATCTCTGTTGAGATTCCAATAAAGAATATTCAATCCGATTTTTATAATTTAATTCACTCGAAGAAGAAATATCAAATACCGGAATATTATCAAGATGTAAGGAGTCTGTAAGGTTTATTTGCGATTTAATTTCCATTCCCATCTGAAATTTCAAAACACTTTCCGTCAGCCCAACTAAACGCTCTATTTTTTCCTTTTCCGAAAGCAAATTATTATAAGCAACAGTTACACGTGTAACATCAATTTTCTCAACAAAACCATTTGTGTTTAATAATTTGGTGTCTTCAACTAATTTTTTCAAACGATCCACATTAGCTTGAAGCAATTTCAACCTTTCTTTGCTCACTAAAGCGGTATAATAGGCTTTAGTAATTGTAGCTTTTGTTTCAATTTGTGAACGCTGATAGTTTTTTTCTGACAATTCTAAAAATGACTTTGAAGATTGCAAGGCAACAATGTAGTCACTATTGAAAACAATCTGACTAAACTGAATCGAACCTGTAGCGTTGTATTTTACACCAAACTGTACCGGAATGTAGGTCCCGGGAGGTGCACCAAAAAATTCTCCGGGAAGCAATTGCGTTGGTAGCTTCTCGTAATCTTTAACATCAAAAGAAGAAGATATTTGAGGAAGCCCCATACCTGTTATTTCCTTTTTCTTATACCTTGAGGCATCAATGTCCAGCTCGGCATTTTTTATGCTAAAGTTATTTGCTAATGCAAATTCAATCGCACCTTTCAATGAAAGATTTTTTGCAGGCTCGTTGTTATTTTGAGCAGCTATTTGAAAAGAGATGACAGCGCCAATTATTATTATCGAAATATTTTTCATAAATTATTCTTCCTCATTTATTTGTCTGTATTTATTTATTAGTTTATGGCCTTTCAAAGTAGTTATACCATGCAAATAATGATCTAATAATTCAATTTGAATCTCCGAAATTTTGTATTTTTCCTTTTGAAATATCAAAGGATTAAAAGCCATTTGTGTTTCTTCAATACGCAGCTTGGCTAGAATTTCTATATTTATTTTATGTCGGTATAAGCCTTCTTGAATACCTTTTTCCAAATTTTTCACAATAATTTGAAACAAAAAAGTCTCCTTAAATTCCTTAAACTGTCTCCAAACAACAGGATGGTACTTTTGCAGATCATAAAACACATAGGGATTTATTTCTGAAAACATTTCCGCTAAATGTTCCATTAAAAGAATGATCTCCTGTATTGAATTGTTTGATTTTTTAAATATGTTCTCAAATTCTTTTTTATTTTCATTGAGATTTTTCTCAAGTAAACGCTCAATTAGCTCTTCTTTATTCTTAAAAAACACGTATAGAGTTTTTTTCGATACACCAATTTGCTGACAAATGTCATCTACAGTTATTCTCTTTATTCCATGCATAAAGAAAAGCTCCTTTGCGCTTTCAAGAATTTTATTTCGATGCTCCTCGTTCATTAAGATCGGCAAAACTATGAAAACTATTTTATACTACAAAGTTTCCTATCTTCATAATTACTTTATTATTACATTATATATTTGGTTATCAAGTAATTAAAATTTATTTTCAGATAGATGTTTAAACGATAATTGGTTAAAGACTTTTACCGAATTTCCTATTTTAAATCACAATAGGAGGTGATAAGCAAAGATTTAAATGCTATAACTTATCGATCTTGTTATAGAAAATATAAGTTTAATTGCTCCACAATTTTGAATTTTTACTAGTTTTGTTCCCTGAGCAAAATTAAATATGGCTAAAGAGGGATTAGAGTTTTATAGTTTTATTAATGATAGACAAAAAGCACTAGTAAATATCTATTTTACAAATAATTGGTTGCATAATGAGTATCATGTTGTCTTAAAGGAATACAACATCACCGCTCAGCAATTTAACATACTTAAAATTCTAAACGAAGTTTATCCTAAGCCCATGATGGCTTCTACCATTAAGCTACAAATGCTTGATAAAAGTTCGGATATAACAAGATTGGTTGAAAGGCTTTTAGAGAAAAATTTAGTAGTGCGTAGGCAAGACCAGAAGAATAGGCGAAAAATTAATATAAAGTTGAACATTATTGGCCACGATCTCATTACTAAAATGGATAAGGATGTCGGAAATTTTCAACGCCTTGTAGAACACTTGTCAGATAAAGAGATTAAACAGCTTAATTCGTTATTGAATAAGATAAGAAGCCATCAATAAAAAACATGTCGGCCATTTTCAGAAAGAGACAGCTATGAGTGTTGCATATGCACTATTGTTCAAACTTTTTGTAATCAGGAGGAACCTCTAATTTTGCTTGTTCCACTTCTACCTTATTTGCTTTAGTGATCTCCAATTTCGAGATCATTTTATTATCAGAAATTTGGTGTTCTTCGCTCATCACCGGCATTGATCCT
>CAYYUS010000315.1:0-4157 GCA_964474925.1 uncultured Akkermansia sp.
CACATGCTTTCTAGTTGTACCTGATTAAAATACAAGGTTGAGAATTCGGCTAGAAGTTTTTTATCTTGTTCAAAATTCTCATTAATATACTCCACATCCACAAATTTGATGGCAGCCTTGATCTTTAATTCAATAGCTTCTATCCTTAATAGATAGCTATAGGTGTAACCGCGGTATATAACCTTATTTAATAATTTAATACCCTCCTTATAAAACCCTTTGTGAAAAAGTACTTGCGAACGTTTGATCAGACTATTATCATTTTCGTTGTCATGCAGCTGTTCTTTATATAAAGCAAAAAGAATGTCAAGTAACTTATAATATACGCGTGTAACATTTCCCTCGGCTTTTATTGGTGAAGTAGTTCGTTTTAAGCCCACCTTCTTCTCTAAACTAAGAAAATCGGTAAGTGTTTTATTTGTATTCTCATCAAACGAAAATGTTTTTAAGTTCAAGTGAACATATCTTTTCTCGGTACGAGTCAATGATTTAACGAGATTAATTAGATGTTGCGACATTAGCTTTACTATAATGACAACAAAATTACTCATGCTTTTGAAATGTAAAAATTTAATTTGTATTTAATTCATTTTCAGTTATTTAAATATATTTATTAGTCTTTTGAATGGTATATAAATTCGATTATTAATCCTTTAGAATCTAAAGTAAACTGACCTTTGTAGTATTATAAACACGCAAAAACAAAAATTAGAGATGAAAAAACAATTACTGATCATTTGTAGCTTACTTATTTTATTAGTGAGCACAAGTAAAGCGCAGGTCACTGTTAATGGTGGGCCTACCTTAACGTACACCTCATTAAATACAGCTTTTGCTGCTATTAATGCAGGCACGCACTTTGGTGCAATTACTATTGATATCACCGGAAATACAATTGAAGGTGTTACGGGTTATGCTCCAACTCCTTTATTAGCTAGCGGTCAAAGTTTAGCTAATTATACATCTATTGTTATCCGACCTACAGTTCAAGCAACCGTTAGCGGTTCGCCTGCAACCGGAAGAGGTGTGATAGAACTTGACGGTGCTGATAATGTTACCATAGATGGTGACATCGTTGCAGGACCGGTTCAAAGAGATCTTACATTTCAACATTCAGGCGCAAACACACTTGCTGCTACAGCGGTAATTCGTTTGCTAGGGAAAACCACTGGAGGTTTAGGTGCAACAAACAACATCATTCAAAACAATATTTTGATAGGTAATACTGTTGGTAACGACGGTGTAAGCGGATCAACTGTTGTAAATAGTTACGGTATTTATATGGGAGCTAATGCTGTTGCATTATCAACTGGTGGTACTGGCGACAATTATGATAATAATATCATTTCAAATAACGAGATCCAAAAAGCTTATTTCGGTATTTGGATAGGTGGAACTACTAACCTTGCAGATAACAACACGATCACTGGAAATCTTATTGGTTCCAATACAGTTGGTCAAACTATTACCTATATCGGCATTAACTTAACGGGTGTTGCAACGAATACTATCACTCAAAATGAAGTTTTCAATTTAAAACTCAACACTAGCGTTAACAACGCAGGTATTCAACTCGCCGGAACAGGAACAGCTAACATAATTTCAAGAAATAAGATCTGGGGTATTCACAGTTTAAGCACTTCGGGTTATGGTGCCTATGGAATTAACTTAACAGGGGGAAATAATCATGTGGTAGTTAATAATGCTATTTACGATATTAAAACTATTAATTACTCTTCTACTTCCACAACATGGAACGCATTTGGTATTAGGATCACTTCCGGTACCGGCATTAGAGTTTATTACAATAGCGTTAATTTGTTCGGGCAGATCACAGTTTCTGCTGCATTTGCAAGCGTTGGTTCTGCTGCTTTTTTAGTTACCTCTACTGCGGTAACAGGATTAGAAGTGAAAAATAATATTTTTAATAATTCTCAATTCTCAACGGATGCAACGGCAGTAACACGAAAATTCATGGCAATATGGTTTGCCACAGGATATAACTTCCTTAATGCTGTTTTAGATAATAACGCTTACAACGTAACAAACAGTGTTGATCATATTGTAGGTAAAGTAGGTACAACTAACAACGTTAATGAAGGTATAAATCTTGCAGGCTGGAAAACATTATCGCAAGTTAATAACGCAACAAACGATGTTAACTCAGTTCCTGTATTTAATTTTGCCGCTCCATTCACTTCAAATACTAATCTAACAATTCCAATTAATACAGTTTATGGTGCAGAGTCGGGTGGTATCATCATTGCTTCTCTTGGAACCAACATTGACATCAACGGTAATATTCGTCCCTTAGCAGGAACAAATCCAAACACGGATCCTGATATGGGTGCTTATGAATTTGATGGATTAAATGGTACTCCGATCGACGCAGGTATTAATACGCTTGTTTCTCCGGCAGCAGGTGGCTGTTATTCAGCTACTGAAAATGTTGTTGCAAGAATTAAGAACTACGGAACAAGCGCAGCAGCGAATATCCCTGTTACGGTAATTGTTTCAGGAGCTCTTAGTCAAACATTGAATGGCACGTATGCCGGTAGCATTCCAGCAAACGGAACTTTTGATTTTACACTAAGCCCAACCATTAATATGAGTACAGCGGGTGTATACAATTTTAAATCATACACATCTCTAACGGGTGATTCTCAGTTGTTGAATGACACACTTTCAAATATCACGCGTACCGTTTTTCCTGTAGTTGCGATACCACCAGCGGTAAACTTTACAGGATTCACAGGAGCTAACTTAACCACTTTTTTTCCTGATTGGTATGAAGCAACCGGCGCTGTTGTTCCAACAGGAACAACTTCGCTATGGACCAGCCAAACAAATTTAAATGCACCTGGAAATATTACAGCGCGTTTAAACATGTTAACAAATACAAGAAATGAGTGGATCGTTGGACCGAAAATTCTCGCTACAGCAAATACAAATATCTCATTTGATGCTGCTGTTACAGATCTTTCAAGCACAACTGTTGGCGATGTAATGGGTAGTGATGATAAAGTAAGAGTAATGGTTTCAACTGATTGCGGCTTATCTTACACCCCAATTTATACTATAAGCGCAGCCAACAGCCTTGGCACAACATTCACTAACTTTAATGTTAGTTTAGGAAGTTATGCAGGACAAAATATTATTGTTGCTTTCTTAGCGCAAGATGGTCCAGTTGATGATATTGAAAGCTATGACTTTCATTTAGACAATATCAATTTATTCAATGCCTCTCCAACCGATGCTGGTGTTAACGCTATTGTTACTCCAAGCACAGGTTGTTTTACAGCTGCTGAACAAGTAGTAGTAAGTGTAACCAATTTTGGAACTGCTTCTATAGCAAATTTCCCTGTTACGGTATGGGTATCGGGTGCTGCAACACAAACCTTAACCGGAATGTATGTAGCTTCTTTAGCACCATCTGCTTCAGCTAACTTTACATTAGGAACATTAAATATGTCGGCACCCGGTGCTTATACTTTAAAAGGTTTCACATCATTAGCAGGTGATCTTAACAATAATAATGACACCACAGTTGTAATAAAAACAACTTTACCTTTTGCAACCGTACCTCAGTTTGTGAATTTTACCGGGTTTACAGGAGCTAACCTTCCAACTTTCTTCCCTGATTGGAGAGAAGCGCAAGGTGCGGCTGTACCATCTGGAACTACATCAAGCTGGACAAGCCAAACTAATTTAAATAGTACTGGTAACGTTAACGCCCGTATATTTTTATCGGCTACTGCAGCTAATGATTGGATCGTTGGTCCAAAGATCATGGCATCTGCTAGTAGTACTCTATCATTCGACGCTGCTTTAACAGGAAATACTGCAGCTCCATTTACATCTTCAGTAATGGGAAGTGATGATAAATTAAGAGTATTAGTTTCTACGGATTGTGGTGTTTCATTCACTCCAATATTTACTGTTAATGCTTCTAACAATCTTGGTATTAGCTTTACAAATTTCAATGTGAATTTAGGTGCATATAACGGTCAAGAGATCATTGTTGCTTTCCAAGCGCAAGATGGTCCAATTGATAATACTGAAGCCTATTACTTGCATTTAGAGAATATCAATCTATACAACGTTTCTGCTACAGATGCAGGAGTAACCTCTATTGTAACTCCAAGTATTGGATGTTT
>CAYYUS010000316.1:0-4148 GCA_964474925.1 uncultured Akkermansia sp.
AATTAATTCATCTAATTTGCCGCAATCGACAACCCAGCCAATATCATTTTTTGAATGCTTATTGAGGTAATCAATTTTTTCCTTTATTACGGATCGGTCATCTGTTCTTTGAGGCTTACTATAGCGCAATTCCAAAGGAAAAATAATCGCGTTCTCTTCACTCACGAAATCAGACAAGAATTTTTCGTAGTGCTTTATCGCTTCACTTTTAATATCTATTATCTTAGACATTAGCCTTCAATTTTTCTAACATTTCTTTCTTTGGAATGTTTATTACAACCGACTTGTCTTTTTCCTCAATGTTTCGTTTGTAAGTCCAATGTACATTCTTTACATATCTATCCGCAATATAAACCTTCTCCAATGAGTCAGGGGAAACAATAAGAATCTGTAAATTCATGTCCCTAAACATTTCTAAGACATAATGGCACCATTTTTCTCCAAGATTATTAAATATCTCATCTATCGCAATAAAACGCAAAGAATTTAAACGTATCGATTCTTTATCCAAACCAAATTGGTATGTAATAGCAGAAGCAAGGATGGTATATGTTATTTTACTAGTTTCACCTCCGGATTGCCCAGCTGTACCTGCATGTGCCTTAATTTCAATCTGTGGGTTGTTAACATCTCGCTCAGAGGCAGAAAACACAAACCAGTTTCTTACATCAGTTACCTTCTTTGCCCACCTTCCTTTATCTTGAACATTTAATAATTTCAATTTATCAAGTAGGCCCTGAATATTACTAAAGACTCTTAGATTTTCAATATCTCGTTCCTCAACAGTTAATTGTTTTCCTACTGAGTAAAAACAAGATTTTAACTCCTCTTTAAAAGCGTCGATCTCATCTTCCTTAACTTCACGTGGCATTATTTGAATAAATGTCCTATCTTTTTCATAATGCCTTTGTCTTAGTGTTTCATTAATGAAGTTTATCCTGTCTTCAATATTCTTTTTCTCGTCGTAAATGTGCCTTCTAAGGTCGGTCATCCTTTCATCGGTCTGCTCTCTTATCTTCTTATTAAAGTCTTCCTTATATTGCGGTAAATTCTCATTCTTAATATCATCGTAGATTTTAATATGTTCATCTAACATCTTAATTTGAACAGTAAGATCATGTCTCTTCGCATCCTCACTAAATTTGAAGCAAAAACTATTCATTGCGTTGGTGATCTCCTGAAACAACGGATTCATTTCGGAGTTTATATCCTTAACTCGCTGTCTCATTTTTTTTATTACTTCTCCTTGAATTTGATTGACTTGCGATACAACTAAAATTTCTATATCGCAGAATCTACCTATTGTCGGAAAAAACGAGCTCCTTTCTGCCGTATTGCTTGAATTTATTGTTTGATTGCACTCGATTAAATCCTCTTCGTAACGATCAAGTTTGTCTTTTAAACTTTGTAGATACTTCGTAGACCTAGTTTTAGCATAATCAAGAACACGAATTTTTTGCTGAATAATCTTCAACTGAGTATTTAATTCCGCTAGTAACTTATCATTTTTTAATGCTTCCAGCTGTTGTTCAAACACTTCAACCTTTTCATGAGCTGATTGTTTGTCAATATCATTATAAGAACCTATTTTTTGAAGTTCAGTTAACGAGCTAACTAATCCCCTTAATTCCTCAACCCAAGACTTTTTCATGCTCGATTCCTTTTCCAGTTCAGCGAGCTTCTCGTTAACATTACTTAATTCAGATTTTAGAGCTTCTATTTTATTGCGATTGTCCCAACCTAATATGAAACTAGAGGCGTTATTGCTCTTTTTTCTGTCATACTTCTCGTGAAAATTCTCCCCTCGTTTTGTAAATCCCATCTTAGTTATAGCTCTTCGAACTTTAAATAGTTCCTCCTTGTCACAACATAAATAATCTTGATGATTGATAATTTGATACTTTACGTTATCAATGATATTTTGCTTGGAGTCATTTTTAAATTCCAGTTTATGGAAAACAAAGTTCTTGTTAAAAGGCTCAACAAGATTACCTATTTTTCTTTCCAATTTAAAAAGGTTTATTTTGACGTCATTAAAAGTAAAATCATTTATGAACCGTCCCGCATTTTCATAGTAATCGGTTTGTATTATCAGATTTAAGGCGAAAGGCTTTAATAATTTTTCAATTGCAGGCAACCATTCCTTTTGACTCTCTTTAACCTGAATTAGCTCACAAACAAAGGGTAGTTCACTAATGGGAATATTGAGCTTATCGCTAATAACCTTCCTGGCTTCAATAAACTTTTCGTCAAGCAAATTAGTTCGTGAACGATTTAGCAATTGTAACCTACCATCAATTTCCTCTTTTTGAATTTCATAAGGAGCAATTTTTTTCAAAATTAATTCCCTATCACTTTCAGCTTGCATGATCTGACTCAAATATTGCTCGTGAAATTCGTTAGTAAATTTCTGATTCTCGGAAAATTCCTTTTGGTTCTTCGGTATTTCAAAATTTAGTAATTCTGCATGCTTTCTATAAAGCACTAAATTATCTGAAACTTTGTTTAACGTTTTTACTGCGTTGGTCAATTCCGTGTTTATTGAATCAACGCCAACCTTATTTTCTTGAAGAGTTATTTTAGCCTTTATTTCATCTGTCTCACTTCTTTTCTTCTGTAATGTACCGCTATCCTCATTGAAATGGACCTCAAACCTTTCGTTTAGATTTTGATGTTTACTTTCCACTTCAACCTTTTCGAAGTCTATCAGTTGTTTTTTAATAGTTGAAAAGTAGGCTGGAGCTGCGGAAACACCACCATCTAGCTCATTTCTCTCCACATCCAAACTTTTATATTTATTACCAACTTCACTAATAGGTTTAAGTATTTCCAGTTTCTTCTCTGCGTCTGTTATCTTGTCTGCAATTCGTTTAGCCGATTCAAAAGTTTCCTGAAGTTTGTTTATCTCAGAATCAACATTTAGTTCATCGAGCATTTCAGATCGGATAAACAACGTTAAATCGCCTACGTTCTTCAAAGCTACTGCTTGATTAAAAAGGTGAAGAGCTTTGTCCTTGTTTCGAAAGCCAAATATTTCGCTGACTTTATTACTATAAACACTATACTTATCCGTCTGCAAGCCAGTCCTGTTTTGACTCTTTGAATCGTTTTCAGTATAAATTCCTATACGTTTTAATGTGTTCTTTAAATCCTTATCACTATTGATATTATTGATTTCAAAATCGTTTAAAAGATCGAGGCACTCCGTTTCAGAAATAATGTAAAGGCGTTTTGGAACGGTTGCCTCATCTGTATCAAACCAAAAAAACTGAGCTAACGTGATGTTTTGAGTACTATCAAGTGTAGAGCTAAAACCAGCTAAAATGAAGGAAAATTGATCCCGCTCTCTCAAATAATACGTTTCTATGTTACCACTAGAATTTGTTTTATTCATGTAAGCACCGCGTACGTAAGAAACTAAGTCCCGATCATTTTTCTTGTTCGCATCTCCAGCAAGATTAAATTTCGGTTTCGAAAGGAAGAGGGTTAACAATGCATCAACCAAGGTAGACTTACCAGAAGCGTTTGCGCCGATTAACAACGACGACTCTTCATCCGGTGTAATTGTACCAATTTCACCATTATAAAGCCCCCAATTGTATACTTGTAGGGATTTAATTCTAAAGCCTGATAACTTATGATTGTGGTTGTTGTTCTCCATAATATTTAATAAGCTTCTCTTTAATTTCCACGATCTTATTGATATCAATTTTTGCTTTGAGGATTTTTTCGATTCGATAAAATTCCTCACTTCCTTGAATTTTAAGACTCGTTAAAAAATTCAAAGAAACCATTGTCTCAATCAATTGCTGGTAATGCTTCTCTTCCTTTTGTTTATTTAGATTTTCTTTATAGAAATTGTTCAAAAGATCAAAGATGGCATGTTTACTTATAATGTTATCGTCAAGTTCATCGTACTTCTCTCTTAGCAATACAGCCAGCAAGGTTTGTTCATCCGATAATTGCTTCCTATAAATAATTACCGGTAGTTTTTCGATCTTCTTTTTTTGTTTGAGGAATAGTTGGGTTTCTTCGTCGAGTTCGTTAACCCTCGGTTGGCTTAGGTAAGCAAACCCTTCTTCTTCAAACACTTCGAGTTTGATACCGATTTGTTCGAAATACTCTTCTATTTCACGTCGATTTGACAA
>CAYYUS010000317.1:0-4147 GCA_964474925.1 uncultured Akkermansia sp.
GTCATTTGCCTTCAAAGCAAATTGAGCCGATTCAAGATACATGCTCATTGCTTTGTCCAACTGATTGTTGCGTTCATAAATGGCGCCCATATTATTTTGCAACTTGGCCGCCTCAACAACCGATCCTGCCTTTTTAAACAGATCAACAGCGATCAAATTTTTTTCCATCGCCACTTCATATTTACCTTTTTCGTAGTACGCAATAGCAGCTTTACTAATACTTGCGCCGGCATTTCGTGTTTCACCAAGCTTTGATCGCATCTCATAAGCTTTCTCCGCCAAATAAATGCAGCTATCAAAATTTCCTTTATAGTAATAACTTAAACTAAGGTCGTTCATGCACGAAGCGATCAAAGATGGATCCTTTAGCGAACTTGCTTCGTTAACCGAAAGATTGCCGTAATAAATTGCTTTGTCTATTTGACTTGTAGAAAGGTAGTAACCGATATCATCGAGGGCTTGTGCTTTTTGCTTTCCTTTTAAAGTAGGAAGAACGGCTATCATTGAATCTACATTCTGCGGATAAACATCGCCGATGAAAAGCACCAGATAACAAAAAACTAAAGCAATCGCTCTTAAATGCATGTTCAAAATTAAAGGAAACAATGATTATATCAAACCGTGCTGCTTTGCCTTATTAACAGCTTCCAATTTGTTATGCACATCTAACTTTCGGTACACATTCTCTAAATGTTTTCTCACGGTTCCGTAACTTATGCCTTTACTATCTGCCACTTGCTCGTAACTTGAACCCGAGGCAATTTGTTCAAGCATTTCAAGTTCTCTTGCGGTTAAATTATATTCCTCCGAAATTTCCTTTTTTACCGTTGGCGTAGATCGCTTTATTAGGCCCAAAGCTTTCAAAGCAATTGCAGGACTCATAGCGCTTCCGCCCTCAATAGCTTCAAAAATGGCGCGATGAATGCGTTCTGGCTTTTCATCCTTCATCAAATATCCTTTTGCACCGGCGCAAATAGCATTAAATAAATTGGTATCGTCATCAAAAACCGTACACATCAATATTTTCATGTCGGGATATTTTGCCATGATCTTTTCAGTAGCTTCAATACCATCCATTTCTGGCATTTCAATATCCATTACGATCACATCAGGCTTTAAACCTTTCATCACCTCATGTAATATTTCCTTCCCATTCTTTGCTTCAAAGATCACTTCCATGTCTTTAGACAATTGTATCTTGCTTACAACTGTACTTCTTACATTCTTTATATCATCAACAACAGCGATCTTTATCATGACTGAATTTATAACTGATCTTACTTCTTTATAATGGTAAATTCTACACGTCGGTTCAAACTCTTTCCTTCATCAGTTGAATTATCGGCCAATGGTTTGTTTTTTCCGAAACCATCGCTGGTTAAACGCGTAGCAACTATTCCTTTGGATGTTAGATATGCAACAACTGCAGCAGCTCTCTCTTTACTTAACTTATTATTGTATTCATCATTGCCAACATTATCGGTGTGCCCCGCAATAGATATTTCCATAGCAGGATTATCCGTTAACAATTTCACCAAATTATCCAATTCAAAAAAGGATTCTGATTTTAGTATTGACTTTGCTGTTTCAAAAAAGATATTGTTGATGCGGATCACTTGTCCGGTTTCAATTGGCGAAAGCAACAAATTTTTTGTTATCTCCTTGTAGCTCGACACATTCGACAGATCCATATTCTCGGTAACAGAATAAAAACCCGATTGCGTTGCTTTGAATGAATAATTCTTTCCGTATGGAAGGATGATGGTGTACTCTCCTGTTTTTGGATTAGATGTTGCTATTCCTAATTCATTTCCGGTAGCAAGATCAAAATAACTTATAGAAGTACCAATGGGCTCTTTTGTTTTAGCATTCAAAACATTTCCTCTTACCAAAACAACAGGATTAGGTTTTTGCTCTTCTTTTGCTTTTATTTTTACCACATCACCATCTTTTATCATATAAAAATAATCGCCTGATGCAGGAATGGTAAAATAAGCATCCCATGCATTGGAATTTATTTGCGGACCAAGATTCACAGGATCTGTCCAATTTTGCCATGTATCGTCTAACCGTTTGCTCATATAAATATCTGCGCTACCATAACCACCAGGTCTATCGCTGCTAAAATATAAAGTTACATTATCAGAAGCCAGAAATGGTGTTCCATCGCCGTACTCTGTATTGATCTTTGGCCCAAGTTTTAAAGGTCTACTCCAATCACCATCCTTAAAGATCGATACATAAATATCATGCTGATCTAATTTTTCATCTTCGCAAAAAGCCATCACCAAAATATTATTCGATGCCGAGATACAATTAGAAACCGTTTTACTTTTTTGCATCTTCGCGTATTTTGGAACATCAAAACCTTTGGGATCTGTCCATCCTTCTGCTTTCAAATAACTCACCGAAAATCCAGACTTAATATATTCACCCTTGCTGTAATATCCTTTTATATACCTTGTATTTCCATCCGACGACTGTCCTATGATACTGCTATAGCGCGATGTATTAAATGGAAAGCCTAAGTGCTGCGCTTTATCCCAGCTACCGTCACTCAATCTTTTAGAATACCAAACATCCTGATTAGGATAGTCGGGTGACTTTGTGTTTTCCGGATGATCTCCTCTTACTACAAATAGTTTCTTTCCATCTGGAGTTATGTAAGGAGCCAGTTCATAATATTTACTGTTTACATTTGGCCCAAGGCTCACCACTTCGTATCCCGTTTGTGAAAAAAGCTTTGTTGTAACCAATGCGAGCGCAAGTAATTTGATCTTCATAACTAACTATTTATTCTGTAGTACGTTTAGTATTTGTGTCTTCTTGCGGTTTTCCTAAGAAAGCCAAATTACGCGTAATAGGAATTGATATTGTGCATGCTATATATAATCCGTCTGCTAATCTATATCCCGCTTCGCCTTCAATAACCATGCGGCGATTATATTTTTTCTTTCCTTCCTTTCTTACAACTGATGGCAATGTTTGCACCAATATACGTCCACCAATAGGAATAGCTTTTACCCCACTAGGAGCATTATGAATTGGAGTTAATAAAGCATCTAAGCAAATGCGTGTATGTGTTGCAAAACCTTTTACACCGTACTTATCCGTTTGTATCGAAAGCTTTACTCCTCTTCCAAAACATATTCCGCCATATGCACCAAGCATATAAAAATTACCTAACTGATCTGGGCCATTTGGATCATCAACCCTATACACGCCTCTCTTCATGTAAACTCCGGCTCTTAAAGCCCTATATTTCCATTTGCTCGACGGTACCATAATATAAGTAACCTTTGTTGCAGTTTTTCCACCTCCAACATAACCAAGGTCCTCAGTTTTAAGTACGATCCTGTTTTGAGTTTGTTTTATATTTTGGCTAAATATTAAAAAACCACCCGCCTGAATATTAAGACTAGGCTTAATGGCTTTATCTGACAGTTTTCCAAAGGTCAACCATCCGTATCTAAAAGTGTAGTCAACACCCAAGCGCTGTTTTAGCATTCCGTGACCCCATGCGCCTAAATTAAAACTCCAGCCGTCAATTTGATTGAATCCTCCATCAAAATGGGCTAGATCCAAATTACATGAAAAATTAGTAATGTTCTTTGGTTCATCATTAAGTATCTTATAGTTCACTTCTTGAGCACCTAGATCCGAAATACTAAGAACACCGATCAAAATTGTAAGTATTTTTTTCATTTTTAAAGTTTTATGGGTCAAATTTACGGATCATTAAATAAAAAAGCATACGTAGAACTGCGTATTTTACCAAAACCTAGTAAAATAAGGCATTCCAGGGCCACTTTTTCCAATTTAATTGATCGTTTAAGAGGCAAATTCCTTAAATTTATAGTATGCTAAAGGCATTTGCATCACACATAGAACATAAAGATCTTTTTAGAAAAAATGATCCTCTTTTGGTGGCCGTAAGTGGTGGTGTTGACTCAATGACTTTATGCGATCTATTGCTCAAAGCGGGCTACAATTTTTCAGTGGCGCATTGTAATTTTAAATTACGGGACAATGATTCGGATGCAGATGAAAAATTTGTGAACGGCTATTGCGTTAAAAATAAACTAAAATATTTTACATGCTCCTTTGACACTTCAACTTATGCTGAAGAAAAAAAAATCTCTATTCA
>CAYYUS010000318.1:0-4145 GCA_964474925.1 uncultured Akkermansia sp.
GAACACCCGACCTTTGGGTTATGAGCCCAACGAGCTACCCCTGCTCTATCCCGCACTATATCTTTAATTTAAAATCTTCAATTTGGGTGTGCAAATATACGATTAGATTAAGCCCAAACCAAATTTTACTTATTAACAGCAGGAAATGCTTCGGAAGTACTGATTTTACTGGCAACTCAGATCCTTTGTGTTTACCAAAAATGGCTCATTCCTAAGCTTAGATGAACAGGAAAATACCCAAGATTTTGATTTTTATAGGTAACTTCGAAGACAGTAGATATGACAGATAAAACACATAGAGCCGGATTCGTAAACATCATAGGTTGTCCTAACGTAGGAAAATCAACCCTCATGAATGCCCTAGTTGGCGAGAAGCTTAGCATTATTACATCCAAAGCGCAAACAACTCGCCATCGCATTATGGGTATTGTAAGCGGACCCGATCATCAAATAGTTTTTAGCGATACTCCCGGAATTTTAAAACCAAATTACAAATTGCAAGAAAAAATGATGCAGTTTGTGATCAGTGCCTTTGATGATGCCGATGTGTTTTTAGTGATCACCGATGTATTTGAAGATATTGAATTGGATCCAACCTATTTGGAAAAATTAAAACTCACCAAAACTCCTGTTCTTTTATTGATCAATAAAATCGATGCGGCTCCTTCGGAAAAGCTGGAAGAAAAAGGAAAGAAATGGAGAGCCTTATTACCAAATGCCGAACTCATGTACATCTCGGCGCTTGAAAAAATGAATCTGGATAAGGTGATGAAACGTATTGTTGCTCTTTTACCCATGGGCGAAGCGTTTTATGATAAAGAGCAACTTACCGATAAGAACGAACGTTTTTTTGTAAGCGAGATCATTCGCGAAAAAATATTATTGAATTACCGCAAAGAAATTCCTTACAGCGTTGAGATAAATGTGAATTCATTTAAAGATGAAGAAACCATTGTGAAAATTCAAGCCGATATATTGGTAGAGCGCGATAGCCAAAAAGGGATCATCATTGGCAACAAAGGTTCCGCTCTTAAAAAAGTAGGCGAGCAATCGCGTAAAGAGTGCGAGAAATTTTTTGGTAAAAAAGTTTACCTCGAACTATTTGTAAAGGTGGATAAGGATTGGCGAAATAATGATCTGAGGTTGAAGAATTTTGGGTATTAAATTTATATTTGAGATATATAACAAGGAAATACTACCATCCACAACCTCCATTTGATCTCTTCCCTCTTCGCAACCGCTTTCTTTCTTATGCTTTCCTTTTGCTCAAAGATCTGATAGTTGAGTTCATTTACCATATTTATCTTTGCTCCCATATTCATGTAACGATATGCTCTAAGATCGGCTTCACCCATTTTATTTAAAGTTAACCTAACTTCGCCGGGCTTTGCTGTAGCTAATTGTCCTCCAAAAACTTCATCGCCTTTAAAGCCAAACACTATAACACCATACTCAAATAATTCATTCAAGTTCTCTTTGAAAATTCCATTTACATTAGGCATTTTTTGAAAACTACTTAATTTATTCGGGATCAAATACGCCACTACTCTATCGTATTTCTCAAATTCGGAAACTCTTATGCTAAAAGGCTCATATTTTATCACAGCTTTTTTACCATTTTCAGGATCGGTATAGTCTAATGTAGTTCTCTTAATTGTTGATTCAAAAACATATGCATCCACATTTTTCCAACCGGTATTTACAATATTCGCGCCTAAAAAATTTCTTGGTTGGCCTTGTCTATACTCTTTTCCTAATTGTCTATATGCTTCTTTCATGTTTGTTTCTAACTCCTCCTCAAAAACATCTTGCTTTCTATTAAACTCCTCCGAATTATGTTTAGCGAATTCCTCCATAGCCCTTAAGTCCATCACACCTTCTTTTTCATACATCTTCTTTAAAGTACTAACCGTTGCATCATGGTAGATCTTTCTTTTCTCTTCCATATATCTCGCCAATTTTGTCATATGAGATCTCTCAATACTTACTCCTCCATTTTTTCTATTCGCAAATTCTTCAAACTTATGTGATTGTTCTCCTCCACACATGGTAGCTGCAATTTTATCTATCTCACACATGTTTTTATCCATATTTTTTATATACAGATCCAAAATACTATGATTACAGGTTTTAAAAATAACTTGTAAGCGTTCTTCAAATTCTTTTGTGGCCAATAAGGTATTATTGAATTTACGATTCCATATGGCGTGAATACGCGATGGCTCTATTTCACAGGATGAAACGTCGGAATTATCAACCGGTTTAATATTACCGTATTCAACATAATCAATAATAGCAGATACTTCATCTATAGAAAGTGTTTCTTCAAAAACCGTCATTGCTGCTTTCCCGTATTCGTTCCATACTTTTACAGCATATGGATCACCGGCCTTTATAAATTTCTCATTATTTAAAATATAAGGGATCAAATACTCTCTGCCGCCAGGTGATCTCTTTGTCATTCCCTTTAATCCAGGCCCCGTTAACCTTTGATCGGTTGTTGTATGGCAAACCGCGCAATTTTGCTCAAATAGTTTTTTACCGTCTAATGGTAGAGGTTGTGCAGTAGTTGCGCGATGTTTAACACTACTGGTATCCTTTCCAATTGAATCTGCGGGGAAATAGTTATCACCTTCAGAGTTAAAAGGAAGTTGCTGCTGCGGTAAATGCTGATCACACACAAACGAATAATAAATACTGTCCGTTATTTGCTTATTCTTAATATCAAAACCAAAACTTGCAACCGAATCCAAAAAATGAGGTGGATAAAAATTCAAACTTAAAATATCAACCGGATTTAATTTATTTTCAAATGGGATCGGATTCACCCAATTAATTTGTCCATCAGGCATACGCTTTCCTTCAAACAACATCATATCCTTACCCGGATTATTATCAGGGATACTTGTGTAAATTCCTTTGCTTTGATCGATGGTTAAATTCCTTCCCTTCTCTCTTCCATTAATATAGAACATTCCACCTGTCTCCAATAATTTTCCATCGCTGGTGGTTGAAAGTCCGGCCTTCATTATCGTGAAAGGATCTAATGCTTCTTTAATTTCCAGCTCCACGTTTTTTGCCACATCACCTTTTTCATTTAAAAATGCTCCTGCGGGTATGCTTAATATAATTCCTCCTTTAGTTTCAACTACGGTATCTTTTGTTCCGTCAATTTCAAATAGTTCGGGACTTAAATGTTTATCTGCATCACTCCATTGCGCTTTGTTCTCCTCATTTAATTCATAACGCACATTGTTCCTGTTTCCATCAAACAATTTATCCTTTGCAACCAGTACTAAGGCTACTGTTAAAGCTGTGATCACAATTCCACTTAACCATTTTACTGATTTTGATTTTAAAGAAGCTTTCTTAAATCCTTTTTTGATCTCGGTTCTTAAACCCGACCTTTTTATCCCTTGTAATACTTGTTTTTGCAATGCTAATTCGACTTGCAGTTCTGTATCAGTTTTTAATTGCTTTTCAAAATTGCCGCGCTCTTCGGCGGTCATATTTCCGCTTAAATATTTTTCAATTATTTCTGTATACTTATTCATGAGTTAAGGCTTTTAATGTTTTTAAATTCTCTTTTGCTTTTTCCATACATCTGTACTTTTGATTCTTTGCTACTTTTTCGGTTGCAAACCTCAATTTAACAGCAATGTCCTTTAAGTTCATTTGTTTGAAATAGAACAAACGCAACAGATCCTTACATTTTTCTCCTAACAGGTCAAAGGCTTTCTCGGCCAATTTTTGATCATGCTCATCTTTTGTAGGTTTTACTTCTTCTTCTAAAAATGATTCGTTGCCTTTTATCTCTACCGCGATCTTCTTATTTTTCTTTTTTAACTCATCGTTCCACAATAATCTGCAAATACTATATAAGTATGTATTTAAACTGCTGGTCAATTTAAATTCCGGGTTTTGAGTTTTATTAATTAAAATGATCAAGGCTTCCTGATAAATATCTTCCGCGTCTTGTTTGCTTCCGCTATTTTTTAATACAAGCTTTTTTATGACCGGAAAATACGCGTACAACTTTTCACTGGCCTTGCTATAATTTCCTGCTTTAAAAAATTCTATGATCTGCTGATCGTTCATTGAGGGCTTTTTACATTAATGGAAGAATTTGTAAAAGGTCATCAAAA
>CAYYUS010000319.1:0-4145 GCA_964474925.1 uncultured Akkermansia sp.
CGCAGAGATTTTGTAATTGATACCATCAATAAAATTCCCGGTGTGTTTTGTCCTAAACCAAGTGGCGCGTTTTATTGCATTGCCAAATTACCAATTGATAATGCCGATAAATTTTGCCAATGGTTATTAGAAGAATTTAATTTTAATAAGGAAACGGTAATGTTAGCGCCGGCTACAGGTTTTTATTCTACACCGGGCGCAGGAACCAATGAAGTTCGTATTGCTTATGTGTTAAATAGAACAGATCTTAAAAATGCTTTAACCTGCTTAGCTGAAGCCTTAAAAGTTTATCCTGGAAAAACAAATTAATGAAAAAAGTATTTTATAGTTTTTGTTGTATCGTTCTTGCTTCTTGCGGAACGGATGAACCTGTTGTTGAAAAAGCAAAGGATAAAAATGATTCATCATTTACCTTAGAAGCAAAACATTTAGTGGTAAAGGATGCAAAAGATCTTACCGACGCCAAAGGTATTTTGGGAATATTTTTTGTGCCCGAAATGCTTACGGTAACTAAAATGGATTCAGCTAATATGTATCACGTGACCGAAAAAATGACGGATGGATTTGTGGCGGTAAATAAAGATATTGCATTTATGAAAGCCCATGTGAACGGATCGCCGGGTATTATTTATTACAATAGCGATAGTGCTAATTTTGTTTTTGAATGTGTTGTGCCAATTGAGCAAATGCCTAAAGTGGAACCAAAGAACAGTAAGATCGTTATTTTAGAAGAAGGCAATATGCTTATTTATAATTATTACGGTGACCCAGAGGGATTGTACAATGCTTATGGCGAAATGCAAGACTATTGTAAAGCGAATAATTTACAACACATTGGCCCCATGCGCGAGTTTTATATTACCGATGGCTCCACGCAGCCTGATAAAAAACAATGGTTAACCAGGATCATGTTGCCGGTTAAATAAACTCTTAATTTTTTAGCCACGAATTACACTAATTTCACTAATCTGTGTGGTTAGAGTGATTGCAATAATTTTTTGTGTAATGTGTTCTTGCGGGACAAAATGTCCCGCCCAACCTGAGTTTGTGGATATTTCCGTTGGACGGGACATTTTGTCCCGTAAACGTAATGACATTGTGGTTTTATGCGTTTAGTTTAGTGAAATTAGTGTAATTCGTGGCTTTTTTAGGAGTAGAATGCCACTCTGTCACCAATTACGCAATGGCCGAATCCTTGCTATAGCTTATTAGTAATTTCAATACGTGAAGAATTATCTATCTAAAAAACTATTCAGCATTTCGCTGTGGCCAATGATCTTTTTAATGATCATTTGGACGGTTTTTTTGTATGGACAAAGCACAATGGATCATCAAGCCGTTTATGGAGTGCTTCCAAGAACGTTAGAAGGAGTAAAAGGAATTTTTTTATCGGTATTTATTCATGGAGGTTTAGATCATATTGCTTCTAATAGTTTACCTCTTCTTATTTTGGGCATGATGTTGTTTTTCTTTTACAAACGAATTGCAAAGGCTGCTTTTATTTGGATCTGGCTTGTGAGTGGTTTGTGGTTATGGATAGGAGGAAGAAATAACGAGTACCATCCTGTTTATCACATTGGCGCGAGCACATTGATCTATGGCTTAGCAACATTTTTATTTTTTAGCGGAGTTTTTAGAAAACATTTACGCTTAATGGTTGTTTCGGCGCTTGTTGTTTTTTTATATGGCAGTATCATGTGGGGAATTTTTCCTTTAAAAGAAGAAGTAAGTTGGGAAGGACATTTATTTGGCGCTATTGCCGGATTACTAACCGCCTTTAATTATCGCAAAGAAGGCCCACAACCTCGCAAATACGATTGGGAGGATGAGAAGGATGATGAAGATTTTCCAACGCAAGAGAATGAACGTGGTGATAATGAGATAACGATCAATTATGTTTATAAGAAGGGGGAGTGATCTACCTTAGTACATTTAATTATAATCGAACAACTGCAAGATCTGCTTCACGCTATCGGGCAATTGAAGCTTATAATAGTCGAATTGATTTTTATGTACCAGCAAATGATGATTTGTTGGGTTTTTTGTAGCGTATATTAGAGGAAGGCTTTTGTTTATTACATTTGGTGCTTCTTCGATAGTTAAGTAATCACATTTTACATCCTTTGTATAGGTTTTAGTGCCAACAACAAATGCGTAACTTACCCAAACACCTCCGCCTTTTTTGGCCGGGCTAAATGCGCTGATCTTCGCAGAAGTTACGCTGCTATCCGCTTCTAGTTCATCGTCATCTTTCATTCCTTTATACACTCCAAAAGATAATACACTAATAAAAAGGATAGTGTAAAGAATGTTTTTTTTAGCTTTTTTTGAGATCATGTTTGGGAAATATTAACTCTGGATGAGAATCTCACTATCGTATCAAACTTACCCTACCACTTCTATTCACCTTCTTCTCGGTGCTCTTCTCGGTACTTTCTATTTTGTACACGTAAATGTCTTCTTCGCACAAGTTGCCTTTAAAGCGGCCGTCCCATTTACCGTTGGTGCTATTGGTGGTGTAAATTTGATTGCCCCATTTATCAAATACAGTAAATGAGTAATAACTGTAGTCGCATTGCAATACAGGATAAAAATAATCGTTTTTGTTATCCTCATTTGGTGTGAACGAATTTGGGATCATCATTTCGCAATCACAAGCTTTTAAAATTACTTTTACGCTGTCAAAACGTACACCGCATACTTTGCTTTCGGTTTTTACCCAATATTTTCCTTCTTTAGTAGCGTTAATAGAATTTGTGGTGGCGCCTGTGTTCCACAATACTTTTGTTCCCGCCGGGATCTTTACACTCAAAGGTTTTTGCTCGTCGGCCAAACAAAAAGTTATTTCATTTTGAAATGATACTTGTATGCCCGGGGCAACGCTCACTCTAAATGTATCGGTATATAAACAACCTTTGTTATTGGCGGTTACCCAATATTTTCCGGTATTATCAATTCGTAAACGCTGAGTATTCTCGCCTGTGTTCCAACTGTATTTGTATTTTGATTCTTTTGCATCTGCCAAATAACTTACACCCTTGCAAACTATGGTATCGCGAATATTAAAATTTGGTTTTGACATGAACATCACCACAGTACTATCCTTGGTAACTTTTGTCCCTTCAGTTACCGTAACAATATATTTGCCGGTATATTTGCTGGCGTTGATCCGTTTGGTATTGTACTCAATGTTCCTTGGAGTTATCCAGGTGATCTTAGCTTTTTTATCAATAGAAGCGGGAAGATTTAAAAATATGCTATCGCCAATACAAGCACCTGTGGTATCGGCAAAATAACCCTTCTGACCGAACGCTAGCCCCGCCAAAACAATAAATACATATGTGAGTTTCTTTCCTATTCTTGCGAATTTACCTAATTCATGCTTACGTTTTTGATGAATTTAACGGAATTATAAGCCTCTCAGTCTTTATAATTCCAGTTCCAACGTAATAATTGTACCATTTTTTCCTTCTCCTAAGGTTGATTTATCTACCATAGTTACTACTTGGGTTTTGCCGGTTAATTTAGAGTTAAGCTCTAAAATGTTTTTAATAGTGGCCGTTCCCAAACTCTTATGCCCCGTTTTTGAATGCTCTTTGGCTTTTATTAAACCAATACCATCATCCTCAATAGTGATCAATAATTTTCCCGCCTCTGTTTTCTTGAACGTAATATCTAATTTACCATGTTCCAGTTTTGGTAAAATTCCATGGATGATGCAATTCTCGGCATGTGGTTGAATGATCATGTTTGGAATTGCCACTGTATTGGCATCTAATTTTTCGTCAACCGTAATGGTATAATCAAATTTGTTCTTAAAACGCTCTTTTTCTAATTCTAAATAATAGCTTAAACGTTTGATCTCGTCGCTCAGTAAAATTTCGCTCTGCGCCGCTTTTTCAATGATCATTCGGATCAAGCGTGAGAATTTTGCCAAGTATTCGCTAGCTTTTAAGCTATTATTAGAGTTAATGTAATTTTGAATAGAGGTTAGTGAGTTAAAAATAAAATGCGGACTCAACAACGAATTCATGGCTTGATGCTTGAGTAAATTAACTTGTTGTTCATCGGCAATGCGCTTCAGGGCTCTCTTTTTTACGCGCTTGATCAAAAGATAACTGATGAGTGTTGCAATAAGCGTTGCA
>CAYYUS010000320.1:0-4144 GCA_964474925.1 uncultured Akkermansia sp.
TAAAATCAGTTTTGGCATATATCAGATCTTTTTCTTTCATGATGGCATACAAACGTTTGTTGCCCATCAATACCGTATCAATTGCCGTAAATTCGTTGTACTCGCTGTGATTTTGTTTAAGCACACTCATGCGTTGCCCGGGTGTGATACTCACCTGCCCTTTTGTTGGATCTATCTCTCCACTTAAAATTTTCATGAAGGTAGATTTGCCCGATCCATTGGCACCAATAATGCCATAACAATTTCCGGGAGCAAATTTTACTTCTACTTCATCAAATAAAACTCTTTTGCCAAACTGCAAACTAACGTTAGATACTGTGATCATCTTTTACTTAAAATAAGGTGGCAAATATAGTGATTTATTAAGGAAAAAGCGCCTCCTTTTTAACCACGGAGGGCATAGAGTACACATAGAGTTCATAGAGCTCCGTGTTCTTCAATGAAAACCTCAATGTTCTCCGTGGTTTTGCCTCTAAAAAAGTTAAAAACCCTCCTTTTTTAATGCCCCTATAATCATTATATTTAACCCTTAGTTATATGGAAACCCTAAAGAGCCCTATGCAAAACAAGTTACAATTATTAGAAGATAAAAAGGCCGAAGCGCAATTAGGCGGCGGACAAAAACGTATTGATGCGCAACACAAAAAAGGTAAGTTAACAGCTCGCGAGCGTGTGCATTTATTAATGGATGAAAATTCATTTGAAGAAATTGGCATGATGGTTACGCATCGCAGCAATGATTTTGGTTTAGAAAAAGAACAATATTTAGGCGATGGTGTTGTAACGGGTTACGGTACTATTAACGGACGATTAGTATATGTTTTCTCGCAAGATTTTACAGTGTTTGGAGGATCCTTAAGCGAAACACACGCCGAAAAAATTTGTAAAATAATGGATCTTGCCATGCAAAATGGCGCGCCGGTTATTGGATTAAATGATAGCGGTGGAGCTCGTATTCAAGAAGGCGTTGTGTCGTTAGGCGGATACGCTGATATTTTTTATCGCAATGTGCGCAGCAGTGGGGTAATTCCACAGTTGAGTGCTATTATGGGTCCTTGCGCGGGTGGCGCGGTTTACAGCCCTGCTATGACCGATTTTATTTTAATGGTAGAAAATACAAGTTACATGTTTGTTACAGGACCTAACGTTGTAAAAACAGTTACGCACGAAGAAGTAACCAGCGAAGAATTGGGTGGCGCTATGACGCACGCAACAAAAAGTGGTGTTACACATTTTGCTTGCGCTAATGAAGTTGAAGCCATTACAAATATTAAAACCTTATTAAGTTTTATGCCGCAAAACTGTGAGGAAGATGCCCCAAGCATTCCTTACGAAGGCGGAGATGAATTAAGAACAGAGTTAAATAAAATTATTCCTGAGAACTCTAACCAACCGTATGATATACGTGAAGTAATTGAAAATGTAATTGACACCGATTCGTTTTGCGAAGTGCACAAACATTTTGCAGAGAATATTGTAGTTGGTTTTGCGCGTTTGGCCGGAAAAAGCATTGGCATTGTAGCTAACCAACCTGCAGTATTAGCGGGCGTATTAGATATTCACTCGAGCACCAAAGCTGCGCGCTTTGTTCGTTTTTGCGATTGCTTTAATATTCCGTTGTTGGTATTTGAAGATGTTCCGGGCTTTTTACCGGGCACTGATCAAGAGTGGAATGCTATTATTACTAACGGCGCCAAATTATTGTACGCGTTTAGCGAAGCTACAGTTCCGCGCATTACAGTAATTACTCGCAAAGCATACGGTGGTGCGTATGATGTAATGAACAGCAAACACATTGGGGCCGATATGAATTACGCTTGGCCAAGTGCCGAAATTGCGGTGATGGGTGCTAAAGGTGCCGCCGAAATTATTTTTAAAGCAGAAATTAATGCAGCAAAAAATAAAGACGAAAAGTGGAAAGAAAAAGAAGCTGAGTACCAAACCATGTTTGCCAACCCTTACCGCGCTGCTGAGCGTGGATTTATTGATGAAGTAATTAAGCCGGAAGAAACCCGCATGAAATTGATCCGCGCATTTAAAATGTTGGAGAATAAGGTGGATAAGTTGCCGAAGAAGAAACATGGGAATATTCCTTTGTAGGATAGGAATACAAAAACTACAAATATAAAGGAGTTAGCTGCAAGTGATGGACATTCCTCCGGACAATACAGCAAACATGAAAGTAGATCTTGCCGGGAATTAGTTTTTATCTTTAATTTGATAATTTCTATATCCATGAAATTGAAAATATACAGTACATTAAAGCAATTTATTTAGTGCTATAATAAATGATTTTTAAAATTAATTTTACCTATATACAGACAAAACATAATTCTAATGAAATATAAATTAATAACAGGATTGGCCATTCTTACTAATAGCATTTTAGTTAGCCAGATTAATTTTACACAAAGTTTAACTGCATGTTATTCCTTAAATGGCAATGCAAATGATCAGATAAATAATTTAACTGGTACATTAAGTGCTGTAACTTCTACTGTAGACAGGTTTAATACTCCATCTTCTGCTTTGGCATTTAATGGAAGTGCTGCTAGCTTTATTCAGTTGCCAAATAATCCTTTATTAAAGCCTACCAATGCTTTTTCCTTTTCGGGTTGGATCAAAACAAATGTATTAAACGATCAGTACCTTTTAATGACAAGAAATGTTGCTACTTCTAACTTTGAAGCGTACGATTTGCATTTTGGAAGTGTTTCAGGAGGGCTCAGAATAAGGGTAAAAAAAGGCGACGGCTTAGCTAATGCAACAATTATTACAGGAACAACTTCATTGAGTTTAAATACTTGGTATCATTTTGTTCTTACAGTTGATAACAACACTATGAATGTGTACACCAATGGTGTATTAGACGGCAGTGCTGCAATTACTTTTCCATTCAATTATCTTTCCAATAAAAACATAATTTTAGGTGGTAGCAATGAAATTAGTTTTAATTTACCCTTTAACGGTTCCATGGATAATTTGCTGTTTTTTAACCGAATTTTAAGTCCTACTGAGGTGAGTATGATCTATACAAGTGATCCTAATTGTGGTACTCTCACTTCAATTATTTCCAACGATGCTTCCGTGACTGAATTAAGTGTTTATCCAAATCCTTCAGCCGGAAAATTTACTTTTAAAAGCAACGAAACGGTTTTGGAAGTAAACATATACAATATAGTTGGCGAATTGGTGCTAAATACAAAAGATAGATCAGAAATTGATTTAAGCAGTATGCCCAGTGGTGTATATTATGCTCGGTTTAATATAAACGGTAATGTTATTACAAAAAAAATTATGAAGGATTAATTATTTACCTTGAGTAAATAAAAAGCATCTATATGCCACCAACCGCCCCTAGCGCGGATTTGTAATCCCTGCTTCCACAAATCAAATTATTTATATCTAACTTTAGCTCATGATAGACGGATCCCCTTCTGCGAACCAGGTTCACTGTGTCAACAGTTTTCAAGACCTTGTTTCCACCTCATTTCAGGGAGAAAAGAATGCTATGTGTTGGGCGCGTCAACTTACAGGTGATTTTTCTGAGATCGTTCATAAGGTAGAGCTCAATGAAAATATAACTGTACTTGGTAAGGAGCAGCTCTTACAACTTGAGTTAAGCGAACAAGGCCAACTTGCCCGTGAAATTCTTTTAAATGACATGGAACTGCTCACAGCCCATGGCGCCTCTCCTGTTCTTAATATCATTAAATATTATGACAGAGATAACACCTACCCTTTCTTCTCCACCGATGTGTATTCCTTTCATATAGATCGTTCCCCTGTGCCAACCGATACATTTTTATGTACATACTATGGCGAGTCGAGTGAAATAATACCCAATGCACAAGCCACACAAAAAGTTCTCATTCCTGAGACCCGCAGTGAACTTAAAAAAATTTATACAGGAACAGATGAAGGATTTGATTCTTTTCTATCCGAACATTTCTTCGATCTGCATTATCTCCCGCAAGCGAATGTACAACCCATCAAACTAGGCCTTGGAAACTTATGGAAGTTAGCCGTTGATCACCCTCAAAGCCAAGTTCTGCCTTGTATTCATCGTGCTCCTATAGAAAAAAACGGACAATATCGTTTATTGATGATCTGTTGAATAAACAAATACTGACGCCGAAGAAAT
>CAYYUS010000321.1:0-4143 GCA_964474925.1 uncultured Akkermansia sp.
TTTTGCAGGAAGCAAAACTAACGATCGATAAAATTAAAAATAGCTGTTTCATATAATTCTAAAATACATGTACATTCTGTTGTTGCACTCGCACTGGCACTCATCGTTTTTAGGTTTTCACACATTAGCCTAGCAGTCTCCTGTTTTCGGTATCTGTCTGAATTTACTGTTTCAATTTTGGTTGTAGTGGTAGTTGAACCACTTTTTGTAGTAGCTATAGCCGTGCATTTACAATTATAGTTTTTTCCGCACGAACTAATAATAATAACTGCAAATAAAAATAATATGCTTTTAGCTTTTAATGAATTCATATATACAAATATATAAAATATTTTCACCTATTAAAAGGGAGTATTTATTTAGCCGTAGCTAAATTTTACCGTTACTGGTTTTTATTCCTTCCTTAACCAGCCAAGCAGTCTTTCGTTGTCGAGTGTCCATAAACCGTCTATGTTCTTTAATTTTATATTGTCTCGTGATTTACCGAATGGTCCTGGGTTTTGCTGAATAATTTCAATTTCATCATCGTCTACTGAAGAAGCGAGAGCAACATGTCCGTATTTATTAAACGTTGAACCTGAGAAGATAATCAAGTCGTCTGGTTTGGGCTTTGATTTACTGCCATTTTTGTATTGAACTAAATTTCTTTTCTTGTTTAATTCACCGTCAGAAAGATCTTTGTCGTAAAAGTCTTTAGCATGTCCATAGGCATCTGGCATTTTATGATTTAAATGCTCATAATAATAGCGTTTAACGAATTCAACGCATTGGTATTTGATTCCGATATTGTAATTGTCTTTTGAGCTGTTACGCCCCGAGTTATTATCTACACCACCATTGTAATATACCACTACATGATTTAGACTGTCTAAAGTTTGGCCTACCTCATAATTTGTATTTAAATTGAATTTTTTGCTGAGTTTATAAAGAGCAAAGCCTGATCCAAGGATGATGCCAAAAATTATGAACTTTCTTTTCATTATTTTTCTTTAGGTTTAGTAACTCCGATCATCACTCCAAAATTTCCATCTAATTGCCTCCAGTTTTCTTCTGGCAAATAGGTGCGTGAAACAAATCCATCCAAATACAAAGCGTTAGCACAGCCCATGTCTTTAAAAAATTTAGCGAAATCATAAAAATTTATCGAATTTTTCGACATGGCAAATATCAATTTACCGTCAGGGAGAACACCAACTCCATTTCGTATGTTTAAATTAGAGGAACCTTCCTTAAAAGCACTGTGTATTTTGCCGTCAATAACCAACATAGGCCCAGACTGCGTGGCATATTTTATGTTGTTGTTACTCTTAAAGGCTTCTGATGTGCAAATTTTCACTGAATTATCCTCATTTAAATAAAACACCCCGTTTGGTTTCAGGTAAAAATTCCCATTATCACTCTTTGCCATGTTGAGTTCACGTATTTGTTTATGATCGTAAATGAAAAGACCTAATGGAGAATTATCCTGCATATACATGCCACCATTCATGGCGAATACCAATGTTGAACCTTTGCCTTCAACATAGTTTTTTAAATTATTAATGCTTTTCAGAATACCCCCGGTGTCGTTTTTCCAATAGAGTTCCAAGTTTCGCAGTTTAGTATCCACAATATAACTTAGGATGTTTTTGGAGGTTTCTTTTTGATTTACTGGATATTCTACGCAAACATGTCTGATGCAACCTTTACAATCCATTAGGACCTTTAATTTGATATCTTGATCTGCAAGAGTTATTTGCGTTGAATCTTTGTCAAGCCCAATATATTTTGTTACCAGTACATAATTACCCGGTTTTAATTGAGAAAAACTGAAAGAGCCATTGACATCCGAAAGCGATTCTTTTATTTTAATACTTTCTTTATATAGTTTTACAACAGCAAAGGGAACAACATCGTTGTCGGATTTATCAATGATGGATCCTGAAATTGTTTGGGAGCTTAATTGAATACAAAAGCTAAAAGTTAATAATATGGAAAACGATATTCTCTTTATCATGATTTATCCCTCAAAACTAAAATTCAAAATTTTAAATGTTGCTCTGCGATTTTTTTGGCGCAGGAACTCTTTTTCTGCTTTTGGTTTTGCTCTTTTCATTTCAGCTTCTGTGATCAAGGGTTCTTTCGCGCCGTAGGCTTTAACAACTAATCTTTTAGCATTGATTCCTGTTTTTATTAAGGAGTTTGCAATATAATTCGCCCTTTTTATTGAAATATCTTTTATCTCCATAATATCTGAATGAGCATCTATTTCAACAACAATTGTTGGATTATCAATCATAATAGATTTTATTATATTAATTGTGAATTCTTCATTCTCAATTATCTTTTCTTCACTAAAACCATCATCAATTGTATCAGCAACGGTAGTTAATGAATTAAACTGGAAAAGTATTTCGGGAATTCGCATACCACATCTTGGGACAGGCTTTACTTCAAGATTTTGCACAATGGTGTCTTTTAGTCTTAAATCGTGAACAAATTGATCTTTCGTTGCTAAGAAACTTTCCCCTTTTTTGTCAGCTACGCTCATTGCACTTGTTTCAGTTGATAACGTAATGGTACCTGCCCCTTTTAAGCTTTTAATAAAGTAAAAGCCTAATGAGTCAGTTATCCCTTCTTGCATATGCCCTTTGGATGAAATGAGCCTTACCTTGACGTTTTTTACAGGACGGCGACCTTTCCTGTCTGTTTCATCGGTGAAAACATAGCCTTTGATAAGACAGGGCATTTCACTTTTACTTTTTTTAATGTATTTGTTTGCAACGGTGTCAGATGGACACATAACAAGATAAGCGTTTAATGTTTTAACGGCTTCTTGATAGTGTTTGATTTTATATAAGCAAATTCCTAAAGTCAAAAAATTAGCGGGATCAATTGTTGCTTGGATGCTTTCTCTTAAAAGGAGTGCTTTTTGAAAATAGGTTTCTGATTCTTTGTAATTTTTCACCTCGTATAGTGAATTAGCCATTTTGAACATTATATCAAGCCGTCCTTTAGGATCTGGGCAGATATAAGAAGATTTGTTGACTCTAATAAAATACTCTAGCCAAAAATGAAAAGCTGAATCGCTTATACCTTTATAACATTGGGCAAGTTCATAGGATGATAATTTTTGTGTGGAGCGTTTAGTATTAAAAATATTTCTTTCAAGTTTTTTTCTACCCTTTTCAGAACAATCAATTTGTGAAAATCCAGAAAAGGAAAACGAAAATAAAAAAATAAATATGTAAAGTGCCTTGATCAAATAAAAATACTAAATTAAATTCAAAAAAAAGCGCCGTTTCCGACGCTTATTTTAATTTCTCTATTTCGAAGCTGTTTGTTCTTCCTTTTGCTTCACCACCTTTATCCATTGCCCTTTTGTTCGTGCAAAAATGCTGTTATCGTACATGGCCTCTACATTCACTGCAGGCAAATAGTATTTGCCTTCATAACTTGCGTTCAACATAATGTTAAAGGTTTTGCTTTGGTTTTGGTTCAGATCAAAATAGGTCATTACTCTGTCATCTTTAATATCCTGGTAAGTGTAATCGCTATTTTTTAAAGCCGCTTCATTTTCGTCCATACGCGCGTTATGAATTTCCCAACCACTCGGGATGTAATTCATCAAAGCAAGATTTTTTACTTCGCCCACCAAACCTAAATTGGTTACCGTTACCGAAAGCATAAAGTTGCTGCTTTGTCCTAATTCATCTACACTGATCACGGTTCCGTTAAGGTCTTTGTAAACTGCGCTTACGCTAATGTTCTCGTTGGCTTCCACTTCATCGCCAATTGGAGGTTTACCGCGGTTTACCAAACGTGCATACAACATGCCTTTGCCTTTATTTACAATTTTAAAGTTGCCGCCTTTGCCGTTTTTATAATCAATTGGTATTTGCACAATAGCGCTATTACCTTTTAAACTTACCGGATTTCCGTTTAACATAACATCTGCCTGCATGGCCGATGCGCCACCAAACTTTTTAATGAAGTTGGCAACCGATACTAATCCAAAGGCGGTTGTTTGTGTGCTCAACCAACTTTTTGAAGAAAGCATGGTAGATACTTTTTTCAATTGGGTAAATGCTTGTTGTTTTTTATTCATATTACACAAAGCATCTAAAATTATGGCCAGGTCGCGATCAGAAGAACCGTAGGTAT